>JBMOIA010000157.1:0-3790 GCA_049317565.1 Terrimicrobiaceae bacterium
GGGCGGGGTGTTGCGGATGGCGACCGGGGCGGGGAGGTCGGGTGTGGCGGGGCGTTTTGATGAGGGCGGAACGGGGCGGATGGCTTTCGGGGTGGGCTTGGGGGTCGCCGCGGGGGTGGGCGTTGGAATTGGCGTGGGAGGAGGAGGCGGGGTGGTGGATTCGGGGTTTTGTTGGGAGTCGAGGATGGGTTCGGGCGTTGGCTCGGGGGTGGGTTCTGGAGTTGGTGCCGGAGTCGGCTCGGGTGTTGGCTGCGGGGGCAATTCCTCGACGAGCAGGATTTCGGTGGTCTCGGCGGGCGTGGCTTCTGCGGCGGGGTGGTCGAGGGAGACGCGGGCGGAGGAGGCGATCCAAATGTGCGCGAGGGCGGAGATGGCGAGCGCGGCGGGGAAGAGGAGTTGGGATTTCATCTCACGGGGCGGGTGCGCATCACTCGCGGGGGGTGTGGATGAGGTGGAATTGGGCGGCGCCGGAGGAGCGGGCGCGGCTGATGAGGTCGAGAAAGAGGCCATAGTCCACGGAGGTGTCGCCGCGGAAGTGGACGGTGGTGGTGGAGGAGGCGGCGAGGGCTTGGGAGAGCGCGGCTTCGAATTCGGAATTCGTCACGGGCATTTCCCCGATGGAGATGACGCCGCCGGCATCGAGGGAGACGATGACTTTGGCGGTGGTGGTAGTGGGTTTCGAGGAGGCTTGGGGGAGTTCGAGCGGGACGGAGGGCGGGACGAAGCTCGAGGTGAGCATGAAAAAAATCAGCAACAGGAAAACGACATCGATCAGGGGGGCCATGTCGATGGAGAGCGTGGGGCGCTTCGGGCGGGCGAACATGGGCGGTCAGGCGACGGAGTTGAATTCGTCGAGCGTCTCGTGCTGGCGTGCGGGGAGGGGATCGGAGGCGACTTGGCAACTCGTGCCGCAGCCGGGCTGGAGCACATCGTCGAGCGAGGTGATGGCGAGTTCCATGCGGCGCGCGATTTTGTCCGCGTGGCTCTCGTAGGCGTGGAACGCCGCCATGCAGGGGATGGCGACGACGAGGCCGAAGACGGTGGTGAGGAGCGCCTCCCAAATGCCACCGGCAAGGTCGGAGGGTTTCGGCGCGCCCTGGAGGACTTCGATGGAGGCAAAAGCCACGACCATTCCGGTGACGGTGCCGAGCAGGCCGACGAGCGGGGCGAGGTGGGAAATGGCGGCGAGGATGCGCAGGCGTTTCTCGACGCCCTCGAGGGCGAGTGCTCCGGCGCGTTTGACATTGTCGATGCGGACCTTTGCTGGCCGGGGGAGATTGGCGAGATAGGCTTCCACCACGCGGGCGATGGGATGGCGGCAGGCTCGGGACTCGGCGAGGGCGGCTGCGGTTTCGCCGCGTTCCACTGTGGCGAGGAGCGAGGCGAGCCAGGCGTCGGTGCCGAATCCGTAGCGCAAATACACGATGCCGCGCTCGAGAATCACGGCGGCGCCGAGAATCGAAAACCCGAGCAGCACCCACATGAGCGGTCCGCCTTTGTCGATGTAGTGAAGGAGTGATTCCATGGTGGGGTGGAGGTTAGCGCAGGTCGGGCTGCCGCGTCAGTTAGAAAATGAGACCTAATCTCACATTTTCATTGCTTTTGAGAATCTGTCTCATTAGAACGATCCGCGTATGGGTAAAAACAAGCAGTCATCGGCGAGAGTTTTGGCGGGATTGGCAATGGGGGTGGGGATTTTCGGAAACGCAGTGGCGCAAGAAGGGCCGACGGGCGAAGTGGAGCGGCTCGAGCAGGTGGAGGTGCGGGCGGATTACGATCGCGAGGTCTCGGGGGCGTTTTTGCCCGATGTGCAGGGGACGAAAATCCATGCGGGGAAAAAGACCACGAACATCGATCTCGATGACCTTCCCGAGATCAGCATGGACAATTTCCGGCAGGCGATCGCGAAGACGCCGGGGTTGGTTTTGGCCGAGGAAAGTTCGCCGCTGGTGAGCATCGGCTACCGGGGGTTCAATCCGCACCGCATGATGTTCATGCAGGTGCTGGAGGACGGCGTTCCGATCCACGCCGACATGTATGGCTACGCGGAGTCCTACTACACGCCGCCGTTGGATGCGGTGGAGTCGATCGAATTCGTGCGGGGCGGTGCGGCGCTGATGTATGGGCCGCAGCCGGCGGGCGCGGTCAATTTCATCATGAAGAAGCCGCCGCTCGACACGCCGTTCGATTTCGAGACGACGAATTTCCTCGGCAGTTTCGGGATGTATTCGAACTTCACCTCGATCGGCGGGACGATCGGGCGCTTCGGATACCTCGGCTACTACGACCATCAGCAGACGGACGGATTCCGCGAGGCGAACAGCGATTTCACTTTGAACGCCTGGGCCGGGACTTTCGCGTTGGACGCCACCGGGCCGTTCCGGACTTACCTCAACCTGACTGCTTACGATGAAACCCACGGCGAACCGGGCGGGGTGACGCTCCAGACCGGTCCGAACACAGTCAACTACAACACCGACCGCTTCGGCACCTCGCGGTTTTTCGACCGCATGCGGATCAGCCGCTACGCGGTCTCGCTCATCAACGAGTGGGACATCTCCGAGACCACGCTCGCGACATTTCGCAGCTGGTGGACCTATTACCAACGCTACAGCCGCCGTCAGAACGGCGGCGGATTCGGCACGCTGCCCACCGGCACGGCCGCGCAAACGAACCAGATCGAGAACCAGCAATTCTACAACTTCGGTTTCGAGCCGCGGCTCAGCCACAACTGGGAATGGCTCGACAACACCCACACTTTTTCCGGCGGCATGCTGTTTTATTACAATTGGTCGCCGATGCTGCAGCAGCAGGGTAACTCGCCCGCCGCGAACAGCGGCACCACCATCAACCAGAGCAACCGCCAGAGCGTTTCCTACAGCCTTTTCGCGGAAAACCTCTTTCAGTTCGGCAAGCTCTCGATCCTGCCGGGATTCCGCCTGGAGAACATTTGGCAAAGCGTGGGCGAGACGGTGAACAACGCCTCGTTCCAAACCGGGAAGCCGCTGCAGAGCGAGGCGATCTACAACTTCGCGCCGCTCTTCGGGCTCGGCCTTGAATACGAATTCACGCCCGAGGTGGCCGCGTATGCGAATGTCTCGCAGGCCTACCGCCCGCCGTTCTTCACGCAGGCCGTGCCGCCGAACCCGAACACGCGCGTCGAGGGGGAACTGCAGGAAGCCACGATCGTGAACTACGAAATCGGACTGCAGGCAAATCCGGTCGATTGGTTCACTTTCGACACGAGTTTCTTCCTGATCGACAACTCCGACCAGATCGGCGCACGCGGCGTCAACGAGGGGCCAATCACCACCGTGATCGAAAACGCCGGGCGCTCGGTCGTCTATGGTTGGGACATCTTCACCGAAGTGGATTTGGTGGGCGTGGCGGACGCAGCCTGGAACCGCGAGGCGGCGGCGGTAAAAGGCGGGAGTTGGGTGGACCGCTACGGGGCGCTTGCGGCCTACACCGCGCTCACGCTGCAGAACGGGGAATTTGTTTCCGGAGCGAACGAAGGCAAGACGCCGCAATACCTCAGCGACTACATCCTGCGGTTCGGCCTGACTTATAACTGGCGTGACCGCGTGAAGCTCGCGCTCATGAGCAGTTTCAACGGCTCCACCTACGCCGACGACAACAACACGAACCGGTTTTTCATCCCCGCCTACAGCGTGTGGGACTTCATGGCCGAGGTGAAAATCTGGCGGGACAATGTGAGCGCGATCGCCGGCATCAACAACCTCTTCGATGCCGCCTACTACTCGCGCATCCGGTCCGACGGCATCGACCC
>JBMOIA010000158.1:0-3747 GCA_049317565.1 Terrimicrobiaceae bacterium
CGGACTTCGCCGCCGCCGTATTCGGGGCGCTGGATGCAGACGAGGTCCCAATGGATGCGGCTGGTGTTGCCGTTGCCGGCGGTTTTGTAGGCCTGGCCGGGGGTGAAGTGGAAGGAGCCGGAGATTTTTTCGTCGAAGAGGATGTCCCGCATGGGGTGCAGGATGTGGGGGTTGAAGCCGAGGGAAAATTCGCCGATGAAGCGGGCGCCGGGGTCGCTGTCGAGGATGCGGTTGAGGGCGGCCGTGTTGTTGGCGCTGGCGTTCACGATGCGGCCGCGGGAGAACTCGAGGCGCACGCTGTCAAAGGCGTGGCCCTGGTAGATGCTGGGGACATTGAAGCTGACATGGCCTTCGACGCTGGTTTTCACCGGGCAGGAGAAAACCTCGCCGTCGGGGATGTTGCGGTCGCCGCCGCAGGTGACGGAGCCGATGTTTTTGATGGAGAAGCGGAGGTCGGTGCCTGGGCCAGTGATGTGGACGCGGTCGGTGCGGTCCATGAGCTGCTTGAGGGCGGCCATGCCTGGGGCCATGCGGGCGTAGTCGAGCGTGCAGACCTTGAAGTAGAAATCCTCGAAGGCGGCGGTGCTCATTTGGGCCTGCTGGGCCATGGCGGGCGTGGGCCAGCGGAGGACGACCCATTTGGTTTTGTTGATGCGCCAGTCCATGACGGGGCGCATGGCGCCGGAGATGGCGCGCATTTTTTCGTCGGGCACATCGCCCATTTCGGTGATGTTGTGGCTGCCGCGGATGGCGATGTAGGCGTCCATGCGCTTCATGCGGGCGAGCTCGACGGCGCTGGCGGCGGAGAGTTGGGCGGGCTCGGCACCGAGGGCGAGTTCGCGCGCGATGCGGGCGTGGTGGGTTTGGACGAACGGGATGGCGCGGCGGGCGCGGACGGCGCGGATGAGCGAAATGGCGATTTCGTCCGGGGCGTCGAAGATGTCGATGAGGACTTTTTCGCCGGGTTTGAGTTTGGTCGAGTGGGTGGTGAGGACTTTGGCGAGTTCGTCGCAGCGCGGGTCGTGCATGGGAAAGCGGCGGGTCAGCGATTCATCCTCTCGGCGATTTCGCCCATGCGGCGGGCGGCGTAGGCCGAGAGGGCGGGGCGGGCGAGGGGGATGAGGATTTTCAGGAGGGCCATCACGATGCCGATGATGCCGCCTGGAGACGGGCGGGATTTGGCTTTGGCGCCGCCGGTCTCGATGCGCTTCGTGACGGTGCGGGTCTTGGGGCCGGCGAGGATATAGCCGAGGGCTGCGGCACCGCCGAGCCAGGCGAGCGGGCGGGCGAGGACCGAGCGCCGGACTTTTCCGGCGAAGTCGAGTTCCGCGGCGATGGACGAGGCGTCGCGCCGGACGGCTTCGCGGCCGAGGCGGAGTTCCTCGAGGAGTTTTTCCTTGCGGGTCATGGCTGGCTTTTTTTCCCGAGGTCCGCGAGGTCGCGGGAGATTTCGCGGCGTGTGGATTCGAAGAGCGGCGTGCGGCTATGGCGGCGCACATGGTCTGCGCAGAGCCAGGCGACGAGGAGGTGTAGGAGGGTGAACACGCCGAGGATCCAGAGCCAGGGGATGCCGAGGACATTTGCGGCGAGGAGCGCGATGGCGAGGACGAGGAAAATGTATCCAAGGCCGGCAAAAAACAGGGCGGCGATGCCCATGACGAGCAGGCGTGCGGCAAGGCCGGCGGCCTCGCGAGACTCCTCGGCGGCGAGCGCGCCGAGTGATTGAAAATAGCGGCCGAGCGAGCCGAGGAGGCTCAGGAATTCTGCAACGACACCGCGCGGGACGGGGGCGGATTTTTTCCGGATTTCCCCCGGGCCCTTCGAGGTTTCGGCCGTGGACTGTGTTTCCAAAAGAACCTATCGGCGGAGCATGATGCCGAGGATGAACCCGACGCCGACCGCGATGGCCACGGACTGGAGCGGATTCTGGCGGATGTAGGCCTCGGCTTCGGTTTGGCACTCGCGGGCGCGTGCCGCGGTGTCGTCGAGGAGTGTGTTGGCGCGGTCCTTGAATTCGTCGGCGCGGTGGGCGGCCTTGCCGCGGAGGTCCTTGTAAGAGGCGTTGGCGGCTTCGCCGAGATCGCGTGCGGCGGCGCCGAGGTGCTCACGGCCGGTCTCGTAGGCGGCCTTGGCGTGTTTTTTGACGGTTTCGCCGACTGCGGAACCGGCTTCGGTTGCGGCGTCGAGGGCTTTCTTCGCGTGATCGCGGCTGCTTTCGAGTTTTTGTCCTGCGGAGGAGTGGGAGTTGTTGTCGGACATGATGGTTGGCCTTTCATCGGCATCGTGCCACAGAAACGACCCTTGGCAAGTGCCAAGCCCGGCGGGATGATGGGGTGATGCAGGAAGTTCGCGCATTCGCGCCCGGGCGCGTCGAGGTGCTCGGCAATCACACGGATTACAACGGGGGTGTTGTCCTCTCGGCGGCGCTGCAATTGGGCGTGGAGGCGGCGGCGCGGCGTTTGCCCGGCGGGGAGGTCGAGTTGCGCAGCGAGGGGATGGACGGGGTTTTCCGCACGAACCGGGCTGCGGGTTTTTCGCGCCGGGGGGACTGGACCGATTACCCGATGGGCGTGGCGGAAATGCTGGCGCGGGCGGGCGCGGATTTGGGCGGGTTTTCGGTTTCGTTCAGTTCCACGCTGCCGCGCGGGGCTGGGCTCTCGAGTTCGGCGGCGATCGAGGTGGCGGCGGCGGTGGCGCTGATGCGGCTGTATCCCTTCGCGATGCCGCGGATGGAGGTGGCGAAATTGTGCCGGCGTGCGGAGAACGAGTGTGTGGGCGTGAATTGTGGTCTGCTTGATCAAGCGTCGTCGGTCTTCGGGCGGCGCGACCATTTGGTTTACCTCGATTGCCGGAGCGAGTCGGTGGAGATGGTGCCGTTTCCCGCGGGGCTGGGGTTGCTGGTGGTTGATTCGTGCGTGAAGCATGCGCTGACCGGCGGCGAATACAATGAACGGCGGGAGCGGTGTTTCGAGGCGGCGCGGTGCATGGGTGTGGAGGCATTGCGCGATGTCACGGCCGCGCAGCTCGAGGCGGCGGAAATGCCGGCTTTGGCGAAGCGGCGGGCGCGGCATGTGGTGGGCGAGAACGAGCGGGTTTTTCGGGCGGTGGAGGCGTTGCGAAGCGGCGATGCGCGTGTGCTGGGAGGGCTGATGACGGAATCGCACCGGAGTTCGATGGAGAATTTTGAGAACAGCATCCCCGAACTCGATGTGCTCGTGGAATTGGCGGTGGCGCAACGCGGGTGCCTCGGCGCGAGGTTGACCGGCGGCGGGTTCGGCGGGGCGATTGTGGCACTGGTGGAATTGGACGGTGCGGAGGCGGTTTTGGATGCGGTGGTGGCTGGCTACCGGGAGCGGACGGGGAATCTGGCGAAGGGGTATCTGTGCCGCGCGTGGGACGGTGCGCTGCCGCCGGGCCAAGGGGACTGAACGGGGAAACTCGGGAATTGCACGGGCGGCATCGGGTGCGAGAATCGCGGCATGGAAAACACACCGCACATCGCCGCCAAAGCTCCGGTCAAGGTCGCCCTCGAAGCGGGGAAGGATTATTGGTATTGCACCTGCGGGCTCTCGGCGAACCAACCGTTCTGCGACGGTTCGCACAAGGGCACGGCATTTGCGCCGAAGAAATTCACCGCGGAGGCGGCCGGCGATGCCTGGCTGTGCCAGTGCAAGCAGACGAAGAACGCGCCGTTCTGCGATGGGTCGCATAAGGGGCTCTGAGGGGGAATTGCCCGCGAAGGCGCGG
>JBMOIA010000159.1:0-3717 GCA_049317565.1 Terrimicrobiaceae bacterium
ATCCCGATGGACGACAAGGCCGCTTTCGACCTGCTCAACCGCGGCGAGGTGGTCGGCGTTTTTCAAATGGAGGGCGGCATGGCCTCGTGGTGCAAGAGTTTCGATTTCCACTCGCTCGAGGACATCATCGCGCTCAACGCGCTCTACCGGCCGGGGCCGATGCAGTTCATCCCCGATTATGTCGAGCGCAAGAAGGGGGTCAAAAAAGTGGAATACATCCACCCTCTGCTCGAGGCGGTTTGCGCCGAAACCCACGGCATCATCGTTTATCAGGAACAGGTGCAGCGCGCCGCCAGCGTGCTGGCGGGTTACTCGCTGGGCGAGGCCGACCTGCTCCGTCGCGCAATGGGCAAGAAGGACGCCGAGAAGATGGAGAAGGAGCGGAAGCGCTTTATCGAAGGCTGCGGGCGCGTGAACAACATCCCGCCCGCGACCGCCGAGGCGATCTTCGGGTTCGTCGAAAAATTCGCGCAATACGGGTTCAACAAATCCCACAGCGCCGCCTACGCGTGGATTTCCTACCAGACCGCCTGGCTCAAGGCGCGGCATCCGCGGGAGTTCATGTGCGGCATGCTTTCGTTCGACGCCGCAGACACCTCGCGCCTTGCCGAAATCCTCGCCGAGTGTCGCCGTATGGGGCTCGCCGTGCTCCCGCCCGACATCAATGCGAGCAGTTTGAAATTTACGCCCGACCCCTCCGGTCCCGGCATTCGCTTCGGTTTGGGGTCCATCAAAAATGTCGGCTCCGGCGCTATGGAGTCGGCGATCACGGAGCGCGATAAAAACGGGGTCTTCGCATCGCTCGCGGATTTTTGTTCGCGCCTCGATTCGCGCACGGTCAATCGCAAGGTCCTTGAGAGTCTCGTCAAATGCGGGGCGTTTGACGGCATTGACACCAACCGTGCAGCATTGTTCGCGGAAATTGAAGGAGCCATGGCCGCTGCAGCTTCTGTCCAGCGGGACCGGGCGAGTGGGCAGGTGTCTCTTTTCGGCGACACTCCGGCCACGGCGAAACCCGCCCGCACCGCGAAGGTCGAACCCTGGGCGCCACTCGATGTGCTGCGCGACGAGAAGGAACTGCTCGGTTATTATGTCAGCGGTCACCCGCTTGACAGCTACGCCGGACATTTCGATTCCGGGAAATACAACACCGTCGCGCAGGCGCGTGCGGCCACCGAACCAGGCAGTTTCAAGCTCGCGGGCATCATCACCGCTGTGGAGAAGCGGTTTTCGAAAAAGGATTCCAAGCCGTTCGGGGTTTTCACACTCGAGGATTTCACCGGTTCTCTGGAAATCACCGCCTGGGACGAGGCGTGGGCGAAGAATGCGGTGCTCGTTGCCGCAGGCAATGCCGTCGCCGCCACGGTGCGCGTGTCCCGCCGGGACGAACTGGTTCGCGCCACAGCCTCATCGATTTCAGCACTGAAGCCCAAGGCGTCCGTCAATCCGGTCCGCCTCCGCATCGACCGCGGGACGGTTGATGCCGCTGCGTTGGAGGTGCTGCTGAAGGCCGTGAAGGAAAATCCCGGCAAGCGCCCGCTCGTGCTGGAATTTCTGATGCCTGGTGGCGGATGTGTGGAAATGCAGTCGGGCGACGAGTTCCGTGTGGCCGACGAGCGTCCGCTGCTCGCGGCGCTGGGTCTTTGATTTACTATCCCAGCACGAGCGTGGCCGTGCCGAAATAAAGCGAGAGTGTGCAGATGTCCGCGAGCGCGAGGGTGAGCGGACCTGCCGCAATTTTCGGATCGAGCCGCATGGCGCGTGAGACAGTCGGCACCAGCACGCCGAGGAGGCATGCAACGATCATCGAGGCCAGGACGCTGGAGGCGATGCAGCCCGCCGCCAGCGCGTCCCCGCGCCATGCCACGACCACGGTTCCGACCAACAGCGCCGAGCAAGCGCCGAGCAGCACGGCGGTGAAAAATTCTTTACGGAGGGATTTCGCCAGCCCCGCGAGGGTCGGTTTTTTTTCGTGCATCGACTGGAGGGTGACGGCGAGAGATTGGGCGGCGACGCTTTCGCCGAGCCCGAGGACAAGCGTGAGGAAGAAGGCGAGGACCAGTTGCTCCGCGAGCGTCTGGGCGAAAAACCCCGAGAGCAGGGCGCAGGCGGTTCCGCCGGCGATAGTGGCGAGCAGCCAGGGGAATCTCAGTTGGAACGCGCGCACCGGCGAAGCGCTCGCGATTTCGGCGACACGGAAGCCGAGTGATTGGAAAAAATCCTCCGTCTTGTTGCGCTCCGCGTGGTCGAGGACCTCGCCGGTGAAGACATTCACATCGACCACACCCACGATGCGGCGCTCGGAATCAATCACCGGAAAGGCGAGGAATTTGTGCAGAACGAAAAGCTCGCACGCCTCGAGCAGCGTGGCCGTCTCGGGAATCGCGACCACCCGGGGAATCATGCATTCGGCCACCGGCCGTTCGAGCGGTTCGGTGAGGAGGCGGCGCGTTGGCAGCACACCCCGCAACACGCCATCCGCATCGGTCACATAAAAGTATATGATTTTGTCGCGCATGCCGCGCGCGCGGACCGATTCGAGCGCTTGGCCCACAGTCAAACCGATGTCCACGGCGGGGAATTCCCGCGAACAGAAATTAATAACCGGCTGCTGGAGTTCGGATGCCGCGAGCATGGCGGTGTGTGTAAACGAGGCCGCACCTGCCCGCAACCGCCGCCTGCGCAATGGTCTCAAAAAATCCCAAATGGCTCCCGTTGCGCCGGGCGGATTGGATGGGATTAAAACCGCTACCTGCGGCGGCGGTTGGCGCCGAAGCGGACGCCCTTGTGCGTTCGAACGCCCTTGGCGCCCTTGAGGGCGGACATGACGGAGTCTTCGTTGAAGAGCGCGGTGTAGAGGTAGTCGAAGCCTTCGATTTTTTTGCGGGCGACTTTTTGGCCGATGAAGCGTTCGATATCGAGGACATGGGGGAGTTCCTCGGCGGTCATGATGGTGAAAGCGTCGCCGACGGTCTGGGCGCGGCCGGTGCGGCCGATGCGGTGGACATAGTCCTCAGGGTGCTGGGGGACATCGTAGTTGATGACATGGCTGACGCCGGCGATGTCGATGCCGCGGGCGGCGATGTCGGTGGCCACCATGACCTCGTAGCGGCCGGCCTTGAAGCCTTCGAGGGCATCAACGCGCTCGTTCTGCGTGCGGTTCGAGTGAAGCGTGGCGACAGAGTGGTTATTTTTTTTCAGTTGCCGGGAAATGCGATCCGCGCCGTCCTTGGTGCGGGAGAAGATGAGGACGCTGTCGTAGTTTGTGCGTTCGAGGAGTGTGAGGAGGAGGTCGAATTTCTGGTCCGCGGCAACGGGGTAGAGCGCGTGGGTGACAGTTTCGGCCGGCGAGCGGCGGGCGCCGATCTCGATACGCTCTGGGTTGCGGAGACACCAGGCCGAGAGGCGTTCGATTTCCTCGGGGATGGTGGCGGAGAAGAGCAGGGTCTGGCGCTCCTTCGGGCACTTCTCGACGATGCGGCGGACATCGGGGAGGAATCCCATGTCGAGCATGCGGTCCACCTCGTCGAGGACGAGGAACTGGAGGGCGGAGAGGTCCACAGAGCCTTGCTGCATGAGGTCGAGGAGGCGGCCGGGGGTGGCCACGACGACATCGCACTGGCGCTTGAGGTCTTCGCGCTGGCGGCCGTAGCCGACGCCGCCGTGGATGAGGGCGACCTCGGTGTGCATGAAGCGCATGTAGTCGCGGAAGGCGGT
>JBMOIA010000160.1:0-3715 GCA_049317565.1 Terrimicrobiaceae bacterium
TCGAGGCAATTCATCTCCGCGTGGTGGATCACACTGCCGTCCTGCACCCGGCGGTTGTGCCCGCGGCCGATGATTTTTCCGTCGAGCACCAGCACCGACCCGATCGGAATGCCGCCTTCATCGCGCCCCTTGCGCGCCTCCTCGATGGCCGCCTGCAGGAATGGGTCTTTGGTTTGCATTGGGGTTTCAGCCGCGGCAAAGCGCCAACACCATGTCCGCCGCGGAAACAAAATCCTCCATCACGAAATCGGCGTTGGCGATCTTTTCATGCCCCGCCCCGTAGCCGGTGCGCACGAGCACGGTCCGGCACCCGGCGCGCCGCCCGCATTCCACATCAATCGCCTTGTCGCCGACCATCCAGCATTTCGCGAGATCGATGCCATGTTCCCGCGCAGCCTCCTCGAGCATGCCGGTCCCCGGCTTGCGCCTCGGCGTCGGGCGTTCGGGATGGTCGGGGCAAAAATACACGGCATCGATCCCGCCGAATGTCTGCCGCAGGAATTCGGCGTTCACCGCCGCGTATTGCTCCGGCGTGATCCGCCCTTTCGAAAGCCCGCTCTGATTCGTGACGACAATCGTTAGCCACCCCGCATGCCGGAGCCGCTGGAGCGCCGAAGCCGCCCCTGGGAAAACCGCCACCCGCGCGGGGTCGTTGCAATAATCCACCTCCTCCATGAGCGTCCCGTCACGGTCGAGGAAAACCGCCCGCCGCTCACCCATCGGCCAGGAACGAATCCTCCAACTCCCGCGCCGTGAGTGTGGCGGTGCCGAGTTTGCCCACCACGATGCCGCTCGCATGGTTGGAAATTTCCGCCGCCTCCTCGGGCGAAGCCCCGGCGCAGATGGCGAGCGTGAAGAGCGCGATCGCCGTGTCGCCCGCCCCCGAAACATCGAAGACCTCGCGCGCCTTCGTGGGCGTGTGGAATGGCTCCGCCCCGCGCCGGAACAAAACCATCCCGTGCTCGCCGAGCGTCACCAGCAACCCGGGCAAATTCCACTTTTCAAGCAGCCCCGCGCCCACACCGAGCAGCGGCGCATCCTGCAACGGGTCCGCCGCCGCGCCGGGATCTGGAACCCCCGCCATCGCAAACGCCTCGGAACGATTCGGCTTCAAAAGGTCCACACCACTCCAATCCAAAGGGTTTTGCGGGTTTGGATCGGCCGCGATGTATTTGCCCGCCGCCCGCGCCATTTCGCCCACGCGGTCCTTGAGGGCTTGGTTCAAAAATCCCTTCCCGTAGTCCTCGAAAATCACCGCATCCACCTCGCCGAGCAACCCCTCCACCACCGTGCACGCCTTTTCCAAAGTTTTTCCCTCCAATGGCAAGCGCTTCTCGCGGTCCACGCGCACGACCTGTTGCTGCCGCGCCACGATGCGCGTTTTGACGATCGTCGTCCTCCCCGCCTCGACCACGAGCCCGCCGGTTTCGATTCCTTCGTCTTTCAGCAATCCCCCGAGCCTCCCGGCATGGACATCCTCGCCCACGAGCCCGCACAACCACACGCCCGCGCAGAATGGCCGGAGGTTGCGCGCCACATTCGCCGCGCCCCCGGGGTAGGATGTTTCCTCCTGCACCTCCACCACCGGCACCGGCGCCTCGGGCGAAATCCGCGAGACCCGCCCCCACACGAACTCGTCGAGCATCACATCGCCCACCACCAACAGCCGCCGCGACGCCGCGGACCGAAGAAGGTGTTGTAATCTCGCCGGATTCATTCCAATGTTTCGCAAGTTCATAAACGCAGCCCGAGCGCACAACAAAGCCGAAAATTTGAAAACGCCAACCCCGCCGATGCCGCTCGCCGCACTCCTCGCCGCGGCCATGCTCGTCGGCACCATCCACGCCCAGCAGGGACCCGAAACCATCGACCTGTCTTCGTTCCCGGCCCAATCCATCGAGGATGTCGTCGTCCCGGTCCCGAGCGAGGTCTTCGTCGTCCTCGACAAGCTTGGGAATCCGAATTGGCGCCGCGAAATGCGCGAATCGCTCGGCAAACAAACCACCAACCGCGCCCAAGTCGCCCTTCTGCTGGGCACCGTCATCGCCGAGGGCTTCGTCGCCGTCGAGGCCGAGGACCCCGGGCGCGTGAAGGAAATCGGCCGCCGCGTCCTGGCGCTCTCCAAGGCGATCAATGTCGAAAAAGCCGTCCTCGAGCGCGCGAACAGCATCACCGACAAGGCGGAGGCAAAGGATTGGCAGGCCGTCCGCAAGGAATTCGACGGAGCCCTCCAGGATGTGAAAGGCGCGATGACCGAACTCGGCGACGACGAACTTGCCCAACTCGTCAGCGTGGGCGGATGGATCCGCGGCACCGAGGTCCTGACTTCGATTGTCAATAAAACCTACACCCCCGACGGTGCGGAACTCCTCCACCAACCCGCACTCCTCGCCTTTTTCTCGAACAAGCTCGCGAACCTCTCAAACCGCCGTCTCGCCAACGACGGCTTCGTCATCGGCATCCGCCGCATGCTGGACCAAATCCAACCGCTCATCGGTGATGAGGACGGCGCTGCCATCACGCCCGAAAATGTGAAGCGAATCCACCGCCTCACCGGCGAAATGGTTTGGAAAATCACCCTTCAGGGAACCTGAACCGCGCCGTGAAGAAACTCCTCGCCGCCGCCCTACTTCTTGCCGCCGCCACTGCCGCATGGGCCTATGTGGACGATGCGCTTTCGTTCGCCTACGAGGCCGCCACGCCCTATGTGAAGCGCGGCTTCAATGTCCGCGAGGACGCCTGGGGCGGCGACCTCGGCGTCGAGGACAAGCAGGCCGTCAAAGCCCAACTCTTCAAGGGCAACGAATACTGGTTCTGCCTCGGCACCGATGTCAAAAAAGCCGTTCTCTCGGTGAATGTTTACGATTCCAAGGGCCGCCTCGTGAACGCCGACGCCACCCGCCCCGGCCAACTCTCCGCCGTGCGCATCGCACCCGAAAAAACCGGCACCTACTACGCGATCGTCACCGTGTTGAAATCCCCCGAGGAACGCACCGGCTGGGCCCTCGTTTACGCCTACAAGGCGAAGTAACGCCCCGCCGTCCGCGATGGATTCCATCACCCTCGAGTTCGAGAACGCCCGCGCCGCCCAGTCCCTCTACGCGAACGACCCGCGCCTCCTCCACGACCTTGAGGCTCGCCTCGGCGTGCGCACCACCTCGCGCGACGGCTGGATCCGCGTGGAGGGCGAAAAAGCCTCCCTCGACCGCGCGCGCCAGGTCTTCGACCAGCTCGAGACCGCCCGCCGCCGGGGCGTGCCGATCCAGCGCCATGAATTCCTCCAGGCGCTCGAGTCCGCCGCCGGCAGCCCCTCCGCCGAGTCCCTCCCGAGCCTGATCGATACCCGCATCCAATGCTCGCCGCGCAAGCCGCCGGTCGTCCCCCGCACCTCGGGGCAGAAGGCCTACATCGAGGCGATCCAAAAACACGAGATCACCTTCGGCATCGGCCCCGCCGGCACCGGCAAGACCTTCCTCGCCGTCGCCTCCGCCGTCGCCGCCCTCAAACAGGAAAAAATCAACCGCATCATCCTCACCCGCCCGGCCGTCGAAGCCGGCGAAGCCCTCGGCTTCCTGCCGGGCGACCTCCGCGAAAAAATCCTCCCATACCTGCGCCCGCTCTACGATTCCCTCCACGACCTCCTGGATGCCGAGGAAATCCAGAAACTCATCGACCGCAACATTATCGAAATCGCCCCGCTCGCCTACATGCGCGG
>JBMOIA010000161.1:0-3712 GCA_049317565.1 Terrimicrobiaceae bacterium
ATGACGGGCTGGACGGTCCTGACGACGAAAGGAAGGCCAATAAAAACGAGGGCGATGAAGATGCCGGCCTGCGTGAAGGCGATCTTGATTCCGAAGGGAGAGAGGAGGCCGCCGATCCATTCGTTGGGGGCGTAGATGGCGGTGAGGGCGATGCCGGCGACAGCGGTGGGCAGGGCGAAGGGAAGGTCCACGATTCCATCGAGGAGCCTGCGGCCCGGGAAACGGTAGCGAACAAGGACCCATGCGGCGGCGACGCCGAAGACGCCGTTCAGGAGCGCCGCGAGCAGGGAGAGCCCGAAACTCACGCGGTAGGAGGCGACCACGCGGGGGTCGGTGACGGTTTGCCAGAAGTGGTCCCATCCGCCCGAGTGGGTTTTTAAGACAAGCGCCGAGAGCGGCACCAGCACGACAAGGCCGAGGTAGAACAGCGTGTATCCCAGCGTGAGCCGGAAGCCGGGAATGATGTGGCGGCGGGCCATCGCTCAGATGTTCTGCGCTTCCGCGATCATGGCTCGGAAGTTTCCGAGGATCGACTCGATGGCGGCGATGTGGGCTTCGACCTGGAGGTCGGCGGGTGCGTGCTGCGGTGTCTCGAAAACGATCTCGAAAGGCTTGGGCTTTTGCGTGGGCGGGGCGCCGAGGATGCCGGTGTAGCCTTGCTCGATGATGCCGTTGTTCGCATGGAAATTGTCGATGCTGCGGTCGAAATTCCGCGGCAGAAACTGCGAAGCGGCTTCCAGACTGGGTTCGAGCACATGGCGGGTGAGTTGGTGGCCTTTGGCAAAACCGTAGAGCCCTGCGCTGGTGTCGTCCGTGTGCAGGGCGATGATGCCGTCGAAGGCGAGGCGGAGGAGTTGGCCTTCGAGGAGCAGGACTTCGATTTCGTTCGTGCCGCGCCAGAATTCGCGGTTCATGTCCGCCCCGCTCTTGAGCCAGCGGGCATCGCGCTCGTAGCCCCACGGGTTGCAGACGGGATACACGAACAACTCGTAGCCGCGGGCGGGCTCGGGATTTTTTTGGAGCCTGCGGAGGAGTTCGACCGCGGCCTGGGCGCCGCTGGCTTCGTCCCCGTGGATGCCGGCGAAAATTCCGACGCGGAGGTAGGAGCCGCGGTCGCCCGGTCCGGTGAAAAGGTAGCGGGGGATTTTCGTGGTGTGGCCGCGGGGGTCCGTGAATTCCAGCGTTGCGGAGAACAGGTTTTCCCCGGCCGATATGTCTGCGGCCAGAGGCTCGAGCAGGCTCTGCACGGAGCGCCGGGTGTGGGGCGTTTGCTGGCGGATGTGTTTTGTCATGGCCATGGGGGTTCAGTTCGCGGCGGGGTTGGTGATTTGGTCGAAAATTCCGCCGTCGTTGAAAAACTTCGCCTGGGCGTTTTTCCAGCCGCCGAAGGTTTCGTCCACGGTCGTCGTTTTCAACTGCGGGAAGAAGGATGCGTATTTCGCTTTCGCGGCATCTTCGATCGGGCGGTAAAAGTGTTTTCCGATGATGTCCTGGCCTGCGGGGCTGTAGAGGTATTCCAGATAGGCGGTGGCCAGGTCCTTCGTGCCGCGGCGCTCGACGACTTTGTCCACCACGGCCACCGGTGGTTCAGTGAGGATGCTGAACGGCGGGGTGACGATTTCGAAGCGGCCGGGTTTTTCTTTGTCGGCGAGGTAGGCCTCGTTTTCCCAGGAGATGAAGACATCGCCGATGCCGCGCTCGGCGAAGGTGATCGTGGACCCCCGCGCGCCGGAATCCAACACGGGGACATTCCGGTAAAGTCGGGTGACGAACTCGCGGGCTTTTGCCTCGTCGCCGCCGTGTTCCTTCAAAGCCCAAGCCCAGGCCGCGAGGAAATTCCAACGCGCGCCGCCGGATGTTTTCGGGTTCGGCGTGATGACCTGAACGCCCTCGCGGACGAGATCGCCCCAATTCTTGATGCCCTTTGGGTTTCCCTTGCGGACAAGGAAGACGATGGTCGAGGTGTAGGGTGAGCTGTTGTGGGGCAGGCGGGATTGCCAGTTTTCCGGGAGCAGATTTCCCCGCGAGGCGAGTTCGTCGATGTCGTAGGCCAAGGCGAGCGTGGCGACATCGGCGTCGATGCCGTCGAGGATGGCGCGGGCCTGTTTGCCCGAACCGCCGTGCGATTGGTCGATGTGGATTTCCTCGCCGGTCTTTTCCTTCCAATGCTTCGCGAAGGCTTCGTTGAACTCGGTGTAGAGCTCCCGCGTGGGGTCGTAGGAGACATTGAGCAGAGTGCGCCCTGCGAGCGCCGAGGGAAGCCCCGCGGCGAAAATAAACATCGCTGTCCAAGCAATTAGGCGCATAAAAGTTCCGATACCCGGTCGGTTCCCCATCGCCGGACTGCCCTCACAGCGGTCCGGCGCACGCCGCCGGGTATCGGAAATCGGGACCGGTCCGCCGGGTCGTCTGGAGGTGTGGATTCTTGGGCGGTCGTCTTGGGTTTTTACTGTGTCCATATTTGGTTCGGTTTTTGGGGTTCAGGCGTCCGCGCCTTGGTCGGTCTCAGGGCCGCGCCCGGCCAGCTTCGATTGAAAGCGGGTGCGGCGGATTTGGCGGATTTCCGTGACCCTGGATTCGTGCACATGGATTTCCACAACGCCGAAACGCAGTTCCCTGACAGCTTCGAGAATCTCCTGCTCGGGAATTTCCTTGTCTGGTTTGGCTGACATCTTGATCGAGGTTGCGATCAAGAATGATTAAAACAATCTAAACGGTCAACAATAAATTTCGGAAAATATTTTACTTTTTAAATCGTCAATTTGAAGTGGCTCAAATTTGATAGTCCAAGCTGGCTTTGGCGACGGCTTCGGCTTCGGAAAAGGGTAGGGGGAGTCCGCTTTGGAGAAGTTTTTCAATCGAGACCTTCGCGGTTTGCGCGAGGCTGAACTGGTCGAGGATGTTGGCGATGGCGTTGCGGACATCCAACATCAGGTGGCGCAGGCCGCAATGCTCCTCGTCCGGGCAACTGCACCTCGCGTAGGCCGTGTGGCTGGCACAGGAGATCGGCGCCAATGGGCCTTCGATGAGGCGGACGACCTCGCCGATCGGGATGTTTTCCGGCGGCTTGGCCAGGAAGAATCCCCCGCCCTTGCCGCGCTTGCCATCGACGATTCCTCCCTCGCGGAGTTGGACGAAGATTTGTTCAAGGAAGGGCAGGGGGATGGATTCGCGGGCCGCAATTTCCTTAAGCGGAAGAAGGTCGCGTCCGGCTTCGCGGGCCACGGTCAGATCGATTAAAGCCCTGAGGGCGTATTCGCCGCGTTTGGTGAGTTTCATTTTGGCGAACGATAACCCACCGCGCCGGACCGGGGAAGCGGTATTTTCCGATGCGATTGGAAAGAAAATCAAAAAATGACCAGAACACACCCGCGGCTTTGAATTATCCGGACAAAATTTATAAACATACTTTTTTGATTAATTTTTAATTGACTACTTTATTTATAGTCTATAAAACCTCTCCTTGCATGCTTTCACGGAAGTCCATTCTCCCGCCTTCGCCCAAAGGGACTGTGGTCGTTTGGCGCCCCATGCGTTTCCGGCGTTTCGGGCGCCGGGTTTTTCGCTTGGGAATTTTCCTCACAGCGTGGGTCGCGGTGCCGGAGGGAAGCATCGCGGAAACTTTGGACGAGCCTCCTTCCTTGGAAAGCGTCGCTGCCCTGGCGAACACCCCCACGGACAATTTTTCCATCCGCGAATACCGTATTGTCGG
>JBMOIA010000162.1:0-3695 GCA_049317565.1 Terrimicrobiaceae bacterium
GTGCCAGCCAAGCCAACTGGCGCATCGACGATCTCAAGTTGACCATCTCGACAACGGCTGTCCCTGTTTCCACAGCCCCGGTCATCGACAGCGCTTCGGTCGCAAGCGCCACGGCCTTCTCGGCATTCGAATACCAGATCACCGCCACGAACGCCCCGACCTCCTTCAGCGCCACCGATCTTCCCAACGGACTCTCATGCGATCCGGCCACCGGCTTGATCTCCGGCACCCCCACCGCACCGGGCACCTACTTGGCGACGATTGTCGCCGCCAACGCGCAAGGCCGCGCCTCGGCCACGCTCTCGATCGTGGTTTCCTCGAACCCGCTCGCTCCCGCCATCACTGGAAATCTCAGCGACACCGGCCAACTCCGCGCGCCGTTCGATTTCCAGATCGAGGCGACGAATTCGCCCAAGGCCTATCTGGCCAGCGGACTCCCGCCCGGTCTGGCATTGAACAGCGCCACGGGACTCATCAGCGGCACGCCGGAGACCGCCGGGAATTTTACTGTCTGGCTCACCGTCCAAAACGACTACGGCAGCGATTCCAAAACCCTCCACTTCGCGATCACTGATCCCACACTCGCTCTCTCCACAAGCTCCCTCACGGGATTCTCATCCAGCTTCGGCGTCGAGGGCGCGGCGTCCACCTATTCACTCACCGGCTCGGCCCTCACGGGAGACATCACCATCCTCGCGCCGCCGCACTTCGAGATCAGCGCGGTCGGCGGCGCCTACTCGGACAGCATCGTCCTGTCTCCCGCCGCCGGCTCGCTCTCGGCGAACCTCTCCGTGCGCCTCTCGGCGAATGCCACACTCGGCGAGCACACGGGCTCGATCATCCACTCGGGCGGCGGCGCGGTGCCGAAATACCTCGAGATTTCAGGCAATGTCACCGCCCCGGATCCCACGCTCAGCCTCTCGACATCGGCGTTGGAACCATTCTCCACCACCACCAACAAACCCTCGATTTTCCAAACCTACACGCTCGCGGGCGGCGGACTCACCGGGAATCTCAGTGTCCAGGCCCCGGCCGGCTTCGAATTGCGCCAGGAGGGTGCGGAGAATTTCTCGAACAGCTTCTCGCTCGCGCCCGTCAATGGCTCCCTGCCGCAAACCACCATCGAGGTCCGCCTCGCGGCCTCATCCACGGCGGGCAACTTCCAGGGACAAATCACCCACAGCACCAGCGGCATTGCTCCTCAAACCATCTCGGTCAACGGAACCGTCATCGCCGTCGAGCCGCCCGTTCTTTCCATGGGCACCGGCGGCTCTGCCTATCGCGGCAAGGCCCATAGCCTGCAGATCCGCACAGACGGCTCCACGCCGGTCAACGGCTACGGCGCCACCGGCCTGCCTCCGGGATTGTCCATCAACACATCCACCGGCCTCATCAGCGGCACCCCGACCTCGAATGGCACATTCACCTTGGCTCTCTCCGCAACAGGAAATGGCGGCACCGCCTCCGCGAACTACACCCTTGTCATCCGCGAGCAGAATGCCGACCTCTCGAATCCCCTCGATGTCCTCGTGAACAAATTCAGCAATAACGGCACGAGCGACTTCGTGGAACTCCTCGTCGCCGCGCAGGGCGTGCCGGGCGGCTCCGCGGACCTTCGCGGAATGGTGCTGAAGGATTTCTCGTCGAACATGGGCTCCGACCTCGGCGGAAAATTTATCTTCTCGAATTCCATCGTCTGGCAATCCGTCAAGGCGGGCACCCTCATCGTGCTCGCCTCTTCGAACACCACCGAGGATCTCGTCGCCTCCGACTTCGTTCTCCGCGCAAATCTCTTGAACCCGGATCTCTTCACCCCCGCCGGCGGCGGATTCGACATCGCCGCCAGCGACATGGTTCTCATCAAGGCCGCGGGAACCGGAGCCGATGGCGTTGCCGGCGGCATCCACGCCCTCTCCGTAGGCAGCGCCGGCGCGCAATACGCAAACTTCAACGGCAGAAAACTCAACTTCTCCCGCTCGCTCAATTCCAACCGCCCCTTCGTCTTTGCGGTCAATGACTCCTCCTCCCTTGCGGATTTCTACTCCAACTCGGGCGCCGACATTTCCCGCTCCCTGCAATTCGGCTCGGGCAACAACGCCAAAAACACAACTTTCATCACCTCGCTCCAAACCGCCAACGCCTCCAACACCCAGCCCGTCATCACCCTCAACGGCACCACGCCCATGACCATCGCCCACGGCACGGTTTACAGTGAGCCCGGCGCCACCGCGAACGACCTCGAGGATGGCCCGCTGCCAGTCGCCATTTCCGGCTCGGTCAACGCCATGGTCGTCGGAACCTACACCATCACCTACCGCGCCTCTGATTCAGGAAATCTCACCACCACCGTGGACCGCATCGTGAATGTCACCGACCAAACGCCGCCGGTCGTTACACTCATTGGAAACGCCACTCTCGAACTCCCGTTCGGCGGCAACTTCACCGACCCTGGCGCCACCGCGAACGATGCGGTGGATGGAAATCGCACGGTGAATGTCAGCGGCACCGTGAACCGCTTCGCGGCGGGTTCCTACATCCTCGCCTACACAGCGACCGACTCCGCGGGCAATACCTCGCCCGGCGTCACGCGAACGGTGGTCGTGGCGAAGGGAGTTCCCGAAATTTCCCAGGCGCCATCGGCCTCGGCGATCGTCTTTGGCTCCGCGCTCTCCGCCTCCACACTCGCCGGCGGCAATGCCAGCGTCGCCGGCAATTTCTCCTGGACCGATCCCACCACCATCCCGCCGCTCGGCACCGGCAATTTCTCCGTCACCTTCACGCCCGGCGATTCCGGCAACTACACCACCGCCAACACCACCGCCATCCTCACCGTCACAGCTCCGCTCACCGCGTTCGAATCCTGGGCCGGGTCGAAAGGACTCGAGGGCCCGAACGCCGCCGCAAGCGCCGACCCCGATGCAGATGGCTTCACAAACGCCCAGGAATTCGCCTTCGGTCTCGATCCCTCAACCCCAGGCGGAAAATTGTTGGAGATCGGGCAAGACGAAAATGCCCGCGTGAAGATCACCTTCCTCCAGCGCGATGGCATGACCTACACCGTCCGCCTCGCGAGCGACCTTGCCGCCGGCTTCACCGGAACTCTGCCAACCTCGACTTCCGCGAACACATCGAATGTTCCCGAAGGCTACACCCGCCACGAAGCCGAGCTTCCCGCACAGGAAAAAGCCTTCATCAAAATCGAAGCCACCACCCCGTAACGCCTCGGAGGGACGACCTCCGTGTCGTCCGATTATTCGTAGGGCAGGCGTCCCGCCTGCCATCGAAAAATTCCCTCCAACCCGCCGAACACCCGCACAAAATTTTGTGAAAAAAACCTGGAGGCGAGGGGAGTCGAACCCCTGTCCTTCAAACGATCCGCACAACCTTCTACATGCTTAGACGGTTTTTGGTCTCGGCCGGGGCTGGCGAGCCGTCACGCGTCCCCTGCCAAAGCGTCCACGAAATCGATTCACCCGGGGTAGCGGTCGCCCCATCCCGAGCCAGCCTGCTGTCGTCGCTCTCCGGACCAGCAGGCGTCAGCCGGAGAGCGTCACGGCTCAATTAGGCCGCGAGAGCGAGATCTTCGTAATCTGCGTTTGTTTGTTTGATCCGATTTTTTACGAGGCCAACGAATCATCCTCGGCATGCGGGCCGGGTTTCACACTCGAAGTCGAAACCATGGCGCCCCCGTGTGA
>JBMOIA010000163.1:0-3691 GCA_049317565.1 Terrimicrobiaceae bacterium
CCTGCATCCCACGAGTTCGCAGGTGCCCTTGGATCAAGGCCGCCTTTGGATGGGATTCGACGAATCCCGTGCGCGCCGGCTGTGGGTCGAGGCGCTCAACAAGCATGTGGCGTTGGCTGCCAATGGGGTTTACCCGGACATGGTGACTTTCTATGAGCGGATGCTCGGCGAAGCACGGGCGAGACCGGAAATTTATCAGGCATTGGGGCGCGAAAGCCGAATTTCTCCGGACCTGCAACTTGTCTGGATCATCCGCTCCCCGGCGGGAGGCTTGGATCAGGTAGCGGGGGATTCCGCATTCCTCGGCTCGCTGGATGAACGCGGTCGGCGCGCCTTTTTGAAGGCCTGGCACACGCCGGCTACTCGACAAAATGTGGATCGCTTCTTGGAAACGCATCCCGATTGGGAACAGGCGGCCTGGCCTGTGAGGGTGCGGCAGATGGAGGTGGATGGAAAATTCGAGGAACTCGTGGAGACGCTTCGCCAACGGAGCGGTGTGGATTTGTCCCTGCCGGAATTGTCGCCAGAGCAGATCGATTCATCACAACCACCGTATGAACTTGCGGAGCAGGTGGCGTGGTTTTTGGCGCGGAAGAACGCGGTGAGCGCGCGGCGGGTCGTGGCCGAGGCCGCTGCGGCCGGTCAACTCGAGGGGCTGCGCGTGCAATGCGCGCTTGCGGTGCAGTCGGGCGATTGGCAGGCGGCGTGGCAGGCGCTCGACAAATACCTGCGCGAGACAAAACGGGCTGATTACCTTTGAGCGTCGGCTTGCGGCGTTTCCGGGTTCTCTTCACCGGAATCCTCCTCGATCTCGCGGCGGATGGCTTTCGAAATGAACGGCCGCACGAAGCCGTAAACAAGGAACGAAACGAAAATGACTGCGGGCATCCATTGATAATTCATCGCGGTGAACGCCAACAGCAGGATGAGGCCGAGGAATGCCGGCAGGGAGCGCTGGGTGCGCCAGTTCACGCTTTTGAAACTCGGGTATTTCACACGGCTGAACATCATGAACGACAGGAAAAGCAACAGCACCGGCAGGGCGAACTTCCACGGGCCGATGGTGCGCTGGTCCTCCTGAATCCAAAGCATGAAGAGCGTCAGCGAGGCGATGAGGCCTGCCGCCGCCGGGATTGGAAAGCCTTTGAAATCCTTTTCCGGTTTGTCGCCGGTGGCCGCGGCGACGCAATTGAATCGCGCCAGGCGGAGGGCGCCGCAGAGCAGGAAGAAAAACGCGATCAGCCAACCGGTGCGTTGGAAATCGCGCAGCACGATGTGATAGACGAGCAGCGCCGGGGCGATACCGAACGAGACGATGTCCGCAAGCGAATCAAACTCGCGCCCGAACGGGCTCTCATGGCCACCCAGGCGGGCGAGGCGGCCGTCGAGGAGGTCGAAAACGCAGGCGCCGAGGATGAATGCGATGGCCTCGTGGTAGAGCATTCCGGCGGGTTGTCCCGCGGCGACGAGTGCGGAGGCCTCGATGATGCGGAGCGTGGCGGCGAAGCCGCAGAAGAGGTTTCCCGCCGTCATCAGGTTCGGCAGGAGGTAGATTTTGGGTTCGTTCGGATGCTGGGTGCTCACGGTGCGAACCGGGCGACCGGGGTTTCGCCGCCGCGCACGCGGTCGCCTTTTTTAACAAGGATTTCGGCATCCAGCGGCAGGTAAATTTCGGTGCGCGAACCGAAACGGATCATGCCGAAGCGCTCACCGCGGGCGAGTTTGTCGCCGACCACTGCCCAGGGGCAGATGCGCCGGGCGATGGCGCCGGTGATTTGCTTCACTGCAACGGTGGCCACGGGGCCGGCGACCACCCAGGTGCGGGATTGATTTTCGAAAGAGGAACGCGGGTTGCGGGCATCGAGGAATTTGCCTGGCTTCGGTTCCGAATGGGTGACCGTGCCCTCGATGGGCGAGCGGTTCACATGGACATCGAAAACCGATAGGAAAATTCCGATGCGGCGGACGCGTTGGCGCAGGAATTCCGGTTCCTCCACCTCGTCGATCGTGTCCACAAGGCCGTCGGCGGGCGAGACGGCGAGGCTCGGGTCATCCGGCGGAGTGCGCTCCGGGTCACGGAAAAAGTAGAGCGTGAAGAGCAGCAATGCGGCGAAAATCAACGAGGCGGCTGGCAGCAATGCCAGCGAAACCAGCCAAGCGGCAGCGAGGAACCCGAGGATCCACAGCGCCTCGGACATGGCTCTTCCCTTCATCCGCGTGAAACTAACAACACGCGGGTTTTTGCCAAGCACGGCAGGGTGGGGGAGTTTAGGCTGCTTTGCATCGGACTATTTCGCGTCCGGGTGAGGAATACGACCAGTGCGTTCGCTGATCGTGGTCAGGATGAGGACCCAGAAGCTGTTGACGAGGATGGCAACGGGGAGTTGGAGCGCGGGAGGCATGAAGTAAACGCAGCTGACGGCGGGGATCCAGACGCACCAGCCGGCGATTTGGGTGGGCAGCACGCGGTCGGCGAGGAAGCGGAGAGTGAATACGGATGCCAGCGCGGCGCGCGTGAACCCGGCTCCGCGGACTGCAAAATAGGCGGTGACGATCGGGTTTGAGAAAAACGGGCTGTAGATGAATTGGTCCACGAGGACCTTGATCACCAAAGTGCGGAGGTCGTTGCCGGTGCCGAACCATCCATTTTGCAGCGTGTAGAAAAAATCCACGGCGGTGCCCATGACGGCGAAGATCGGCGCGGCGGTGGCGAAGCTCCAGAGGTTGCGCAGCGTGGGGCGGCACTTTTGGAAAAAAACAATCCGCAACAACTCGGGGAGCAGCGCGCCGGAGATGATGTAGCCCGCGAGCGCGAAGCTGTAGCCCATCTCGTGGCGGAGGTCGCCGACCGCCCGGAGGAACGAGCGGGTGCCGTCGTGGAAAAGGTAGGCTGTGAGGAAGCACGCCATCACGAATTGCAGAAGCAGGCCGGGGAGGATGTTGTCCCGCGCGGCTTGGACTCCTGTTTGAAAAGCGCGGCGCAGCGTCATGGGGCGCCTTTCTCGAGGAAAATGGCGCCGGCGCGCCTCCGGGCGTGGAAGCCCCCGGGGAGGTTCACTTTGGCGGGCGATTCGGCTTCGATCAGCGAAAGGACGGCACGGGTTTCGCGCCAACCGGGTTCTTCGATACCGGACTCCCTGAGCCAGCGCAGGACAAAGCGGGAAGCGAGGGCGGGGTGCATCGCCCGAAGGTCCCTACAGGCGAGTTGTGAACTGGGTTTCGGAACGAGCGAATCCATCCAGGCGTCTTCGGCACGCAGGATTTCCGCAGCGCGGAAGATGGCCGTGCGGAAGCTTGGTCCGACCGCCCTTTCGATTTCGGGGAGGACTCGCAAGCGGAGCCGGTTGCGGGTGTAGGCGGTTTCAGCATTCGAGGAATCCTCGCAGAATGCGATACGGTGGCGTTTCGCCCAATCGGTGATTTCCGCCTGGGTGGTTTCGAGAAGCGGGCGGAAAATTTCCAAGCCATCCCTTTTGGAATGTGGCCGCATGCCTCCCAATCCGGCGGCGCCGGAACCGCGGAGGAAATTGAACAGACAGGTTTCGATTTGGTCGTCCGCATGGTGCGCGAGGACCAGTCGGCGGCAGCCGCGGCGGCGGGTGCATTCCTGAAAGAAGGCATAGCGGAGTTCGCGCGCGGCGAGTTCGAGGGATTTTTTGTTGGCGGTGGCGTATTCGCGGGTGTGGGCAAG
>JBMOIA010000164.1:0-3690 GCA_049317565.1 Terrimicrobiaceae bacterium
GATTGGATCAACATCATGACCTACGACTTCGCAGGCGGCTGGGATAAAAAAACTGGCCACCAGGCCCCGCTCTTCAGTCCCGAAGGCCGAGGCGCGTCGAATCCCTCCACGCTCTGGAGCGTCGATGGAGCCGTGCGCCAATTCCTCGCCGCCGGCGTCGATCCGAAAAAACTCGTCGTCGGAGTTCCCTTCTACGGCCGTGGCTGGAGCGGCGTTCCCGCCACGAACAGCGGCATCGGCCAAACATCCACCAGCCTGCCGCAAGGCTCCTACGAAGCTGGAATCTTTGACTACAAAGACCTCGTCGCAAAAATCCAATCCAACCCCGCGCGCTACCAGGTCTTCGAGGACACCAACGCCGAAGCCAGTTTCCTCTACGCCCCCGGCGACAACGGCCTCTGGGTTTCCTTCGACGACACGGCGATCATGAAACGCAAGGTCGACTACATCAAACAACTCGGCCTCGGCGGCGCGATGTTCTGGGAATTGAGCGGAGACACGAAAGACCCCTCCACCTCGCTCCTCGAAGTGCTCCACCAAGGCCTCGCCAAATAAGTCCCCACGCGACCGGACCCGCATCCCGGCTCGGCTTGCCAACCCAAGTCCCCGCCCGGATGCGGCGTCCCCCGCGCGGATTTCCGCTTCGCTCGGGGGGCTGCACAAGCCCTCCAAAAAACTCGCGACTTCGCTTGGAATCATGGTTGGATGCCGCTTCGCGAATGAATCAGAAGCAACGGAATACTCTTCTCGATGAGGCGCTGGGGCTGCACAAGACCATGCAGCACGACGAGGCGGAGAGGATTTATGCGCGGGTGCGGCGCGAGTGTCCTCGCGATTTCGATGCGTGGTTTCTCTCGGGGGCTCTGGCTTTCCAGCGCGGGGGACATCTGGAGGAGGCTGTGGAATTTTTGGAGCGGGCCAGGAAATTGAAGGCGGATTCGATCGAGTGCCGCTTGTTCCTCGGAATGGCGCTGGCCGACTTGTCGCGTTTCGAGGAGGCGGAGCCGCATTTGTCGCGCGCCCTCAAAAAAGTTCTGAACAAACCGGAAGCTTGGGAAAACCTCGCCCGGTGCCAGAAGGCGCTGGGTCGGCCTTTGGAGGCTGTCGAGTCGATGGAAAAATCCGTGGCGCTGCAGCCGGGGTCCGCCGCGGCGCACGAGGTTCTCGGCGAGATGCTGGCGGAGGTGAGGGGATTCGCGCAGGCCGAGCAATCGTTCCGCAAGGCGATCGATCTCGACCCGAACATGGCGCCGGCGTGGAGCAATCTGGGGCTGGCGATGCTCGATGGTCGCGCGGCGGAGGCGATGGATTGCTTCGACAAGGCTCTGCAGATCGATCCGTTTCTCGTGCAGGCCTCGGCCGCCCGGGCGCTGGGATTGCTGCGGCTCTACAAAATCGACGAGTCGCTGGATCTGCACAATTCGATCCTCTGGATGGAGCCCGGCAACGCGCGCATCCAGAGCGCGAGGGACATGATCCTGAATTACCTTCCCGACCAAGACCGCGGAGCTGTTTTCGAGAGCCACAAGGAATTCGGCCGGCTCTTCGACGAGGTCGAGGAACCGGTTTTCTTCAATTCCCCGGAGCCTGAAAAAAAATTGCGCGTGGGATTTGTCTCGCCGGATTTGCGGCACCACTCGGTGGCGTTTTTTCTCAAGCCGCTCCTTGCGAATCTCGATCCGGAGCGGGTCGAGACGATGCTTTACCATTGCCACCATCAGGAGGACGCGATGAGTGCGGAGTTGCGCTCCCTCGCGGGAAAATGGACGAACCTCAACGGCATCGCCGATGACGCGGCCGAGAAGATCATCCGCAAGGACGCTCCGGATATTTTGATCGACCTCGCCGGGCACTCCGCGATGAACCGGTTGCCGCTTTTGGCCCGCCGGCTGGCGCCGGTTCAGATCACTTACCTCGGGTATCCCAACACCACGGGCCTGCCGGCGATCGGATACCGCCTTGTGGATGAAACCACCGATCCAGTCGGTGCGGAGGAATTTGCCACGGAGAGGTTGCTCCGTTTTTCACCTTGCGCGTGGTCGTTCGGCGCGCCGGAGAACACTCCCGCACCGCGCATGCCGGCCGCAGGGTCACCAATTACTTTCGGATCCTTCAACAATCTGGTGAAGGCGACGCCCGAGGTCTTCCGCACATGGGCTGCGATTCTTGACGCCGTGCCGGGCTCCCGGCTGCTTTTGAAGAGTCCGTTCCTCGGCGATCCCGCCGTGCGAGCGAGCATTCTCGAAAAAACTCAGGCCGCCGGACTCGCGGAGGAGCGATTGGAACTTTTGGATTTCGCCGAATCGCCGACCGATCACCTCGAGATGTATTCGCGCGTGGATGTGGCGCTCGATACCTTCCCCTACAACGGCACGACGACCACCTGCGAGGCGCTCTGGATGGGCGTTCCCGTCGTTTCCATCGCCGGCGACCGCCATGCGGGCCGGGTCGGACTTTCCCTGCTCCAAGCTGTGGGACATTCCGATTGGGTGGTGGATTCCACCGAGGCCTACATCAAAAAGGCGGTGGAGCTTGCGAATGATGTCGCCTCAAGGACCGCGTTGCGGGAATCGCTCCGCGCCGAGGTCGGTGCGAGTGTTCTGTGCGATCACAAGGGTCAGGCCGGGCGTTTTGAAGGCGCGCTTCGCGGCGCGTGGCGCGAGTGGTGTTCGACCCGGGCCTGAGCCGGGACATGCATCAAGCTTGGAATCTTGAAATCCGAATACCGCCGTTCAAAAAAATAATTTTTCGCAGAAAAAAGGAGGGCCCTGCTTGTCAGGGCCGAGGCGGTTCGCTTGAGGAAAGCCTTCCAGGCGCTGACAAGCAGCGCCCTCCTCGCGGAGCGTTATTTGGGATCCAACCGCCATGGGGGTGTTTTCCCTGTGGTCAGTAAAATATCAGTGTGCCTGAGGGGCACCGGATTTAGGAAGCGAGCGGCTTGCCGCAGAGCTTGGTGAAGGCGGCGAGTTGGGAGGGAGTGAGGACGGACCGCATTTCGAGCGATTGCTCGAGGCGGTAGTTGCGGAGGAGGTCGATGCGTTGCTTGTGGCTGAGGGTGCCATCCTCGAACGAGGTGTTGGTTTGCGAAACGAATTCGAGGCCGCGTTTGCGGATGGTTTCGAGTTTCGACACCTGTGCGGCGGAGAGGCCGAGTTGTTTCTGAACCTTCGGCGAGACGAGCATCGTGAATCCGAGGATGCGGTTCTGGATTTCGTGGAAGCGCTCGAGTTGCTTGGGACTCAGAATCGAGAGGGCGCCGGCGTTGTTGCGGTCGATGAGGCCGAAGAGTTTCTGGTCGGCGGTGAGTTCCTGGCCGTCGGCCGCGGAGCCTTTTTTGATGAGGGATTTCGCGGAGGAGCGGAGTTGACGGCGGAGGGTGTCGAGGCGGGAGGTTTGTTCCGCTGTGAGATCGAGATCGGCGCGGACCTGCGGGACGCCGAGCAACAGAGCCACGGAGCCAGGGTAGTCGGTGGCGCGGGTGGTCGCCCGGAGCGGCATCGAGCCCGCGGCGAGGAGCAGCAGGGCGGCGAGGATGGCGGCAGTCCGGGTGGTTTTTTTCATCAAGAGGCGAAGCTTTGTGCGATCATCTTCTCGAGCGAGACGATGTCCGCGGCGAATTTGCGGATGCCCTCGGAGAGCTTGTCGGTGGCCATGGCGTCCTCGTTGAGGAGCCAGCGGAAGACTTTTTCG
>JBMOIA010000165.1:0-3688 GCA_049317565.1 Terrimicrobiaceae bacterium
ATCACGAACTACAATGCCCTGCAGGCGGTGATCGAGAAGCACACGAAGGTGACTTATTCGGATGGCAAGGTAACGACGGGCGTGCTGGCGGGGAGTCGGGAGATGGCGGATGTTTCCAGGACATTGAGGCAGGAACTCTTCCGGAATATCGGCTTCAGCGGGTCGATACAGCGGTTGTCCGATATGGGCGTGACCTCCAGCGGGATCGAGAATGTGATCTCGCTGTCGAATTCGGCGTTGCTGGAGAGCAAAATCAACACCGACGCCAGCGGCGTGCTGGATTATTTCGGAAATTCGACCAATGGGTTGATCACGCGGCTGAACAGGCTCTTGGGGGACAGTTCCACGGATGTCTCGGCAGCCTCGGGTAAGATCGGGATTCAACTAACCACGATCCAGAAGCAGAACACGAGCTTGGACAAGCAGATCGCGGAATTCGAGCGGAGGCTGGAGTCGCAGCGGCAGTTGATGGAATCCTCCTTCATCGCGATGGAGCGGGCGCAGTCGAAATTCCAACAGCAAAGCTCTTATCTTCAGCGGACATTCGCGAGCAACAACAAATAATGGCTAAAGTTTTTTCCAGGATGGACGATTAATGGAAGGTAAGAAGTTATTCACAGAAAAAATTTGACAGCAGAAGTCCCAACAACTAACCAACACAACCAAAGTAGAACAGGAGTGACATCATGAACAACGTTCAACCTATCGCGCCACTGCCGCAGCCGGTCTGGCCGGAGGTTAATGCGGCCACGGCAAAAAGCACGATGTCGGCCTCGCAGGTCGGAGCGACCGAGATTCCCGTGAGGGATTCGGTGATCGCGACCGGGAAGCCGGATCTGCCGCAGCACAAATCGGCCACGGACACCGTGGAGGCGCCACATCGCGAAATGGTGCGCGAGTGGGCACAAGGCCAAACGGAAGTCCGTCCCGATCTCGTGCAAAAGGGCAAGGAGTGGAATGTGGACCCGAGCTATCCGGCACTCGATGTGCTGAATGGGATCGCGACACTCTTCGTGGCCTCGGCACTGACCGACGGAACCATATCCTGAGATTTTGAAACAAAACCCGCTGCACATTTACAGGAAGACGGCGACGACAACCGCGTCGCCGGGAGAACTGGTTTTGATGTTGTATGATGGCGCCCTGCGCTTCATGACGGCGGCCGAGTTGGGATTCCAAGAAGAGAACTTCGCGCGTCGCGCCGAGGCGATTCACAACAATATCCAACGCACGCAGGCGATCATCACCGAGCTTCAAGCGACATTGAACATGGAGGCAGGGGGGGCGTTCTCGGAAAATCTCTACCGCCTCTACGACTTCATGCAGGATCATCTGAACCAGGCCAACCGCGAGAAGGATGTTCAGAAGATCAAGGTCGTGGCGGGGTTCATGCAGGATATTCGTGACGCCTGGGCGCAAATGCTCGTCCAGACGGCGCAGCAGCAGGGCGCGGGGTCGGTCGAGAGCCTCGGCGCGAAATGCTGATCCGGAAGGGATCGTTAAGTTCGAAGGCCCCCGCGGGCCAAAAAGTGGTCGCGGATGGTGGGACTCAAGCGAGGCCGAGCTCCAGCGGGCGCGGCGGCCTTGGGGAGATGGGTGAGGAGGAGCGGTTGGAATTGTTGCTCTCGCGCTACGAGAAGAATCTGGAACTCGAGGCGTTCTACATTCGGAAGAAGGATATTCCGAGTCTGCTCGACATCTTGCCTGCGCAGGGATCGTTGATCGAAGGGCTCACCAATATGCTTGAGACCATCAAGCTTGAGGCTGCGGCAGCGAAGGTTCTGGATGCGCGGCTGGGTGCGGCGGATGCGAAGCGGGAGGAGAACAAAAAAGCGTTCGACGAGATTTTGCAGGCGGTGCGTGGCGAATTGGACGAGATGAATCTGGCGAGGCAAAGGCTCAAGCAGGCGCGTGCGCTGGCGAAGTCGAACTACGCCGACCCCGAGCCCTCGCGCATGGAGAGCTGGGCGTAGGGGGTTGACCACAGAGGACACAGGGGACACAGAGTTTACGGCTGTGGGAATGAAATTTTTCTCTGCGTCTCTGCGCCTCGGCGAGAGTTTCTGAAAATCTCACGGGGGCACGGACGATGGAAGGGGTTTGGGCCTACTTCGAGAAGGGGGCGAGGATGCCGGAGGCGGCGAGGGCGAGGGCGGCGGACCAGGGGAGGGCGGCGAGGGCGAAGAACCAGAAGGTGCGGCCGGGCTTTTCGCCGGCGAGGAGTGCCAAGATGGGGCCGGCTTGAGGTCCGGCGGTGATGGGAGCGATGAGTGCGAGGCCGGGGAGTCCGAAACGGGACCAGGTTTTCCAAATCCATTTTTTGGGATCGCGCTCGGCGGGGATTCGGAGTTTTTTCGCGATCCAATCCCGCAGGGGTGCGCCGGCGCCGACCATGAGGCCGCACGATGCGGTGTAGCCGAGCCATGCGGCGAGGGCGGCGGTCCAGGGATTGAGGCCCGAGGCGATGCCGGCGGGGACGGCGCCGATGAAATAGAAGAAGCCGAGCGTGAATGCGACGGCGAATCCTCCGGTGAATGCGGCCATGGGTGGCGATTCAGTGCTCCGCGGTGGAGCGGAGGAGTTCGGTGATCTCCTCGGGTGAGTCGAGGATGTGGTCGGGGGTGGCGGATTCGAGTGCGGTGCGGCTGTTGTAGCCCCAAGTAACGGCGGCAATGTGGACTCCGGTTTCCTGCGCGGCGTCGATGTCGCGGATTTCGTCGCCGATAAAGAGGATTTCCCGGGGCTTCAGTTTTGTGGCGCGCATGATGCGGCGGAGGACGCTGCCTTTGCCGAGGAGTTTCGAGGAGCTTTTGACGAATTCGAAAATTTCGAGGCGTTCCTTGGCAAGGAATGCGGCGACATTTTCCTCGGAGTTCGAGGTGAGGACGCCGAGGCGGTAGCCTTCGGTGTGAAGCTGGCGGACGAGGGCGGGGATGCCGTGGAAGGATTGAACGGTGCCGATGCGGAGTGCCATCTCGGTGGTGCCGCGCTTGGCGATGCGGGGAAGTTTGATGCGGCTGATGCCAAGCTGCTTCATGAGCTGGCGGGTGGAGAGATCGCGTGCGGATTCGAGCTGGGCGGCGGGAAGTTTTTCGTAGCCGAATTCCTCCGCGAGGTGGTTGAGGATTTCGAGGCCGAGCGAGAGGGTGTCCGCGAGGGTGCCGTCGAAATCAAAGAGGATGAGCTTGGGTTTGTGCCGTAGTGGACCGGCGGCTCCCACGCGGCGGCGTCCACCGCGCAGGACGAACTTTGCCAGCCGTTTGACGCGGGAGCGCTTTTTCATCGGGCGGCGTTCCGGCGCTGGGCGGAAAGGCTATTCCCCAGCAGGCGGCGGGGTGGGGGGGGAGGCGGGTTTGGGAATGATTTGCGACCGTGCGGCCGCGGCGGCGAGGCGGAGCTTGCCAAGGTTCTGCTTGGTGAGCGTGGTCTGGGGATTCCTGATCGCCTCGAGGTTCTGGGCTTTGATTTCCTCGTAGATTTCGCCGCGGTAGATGGGAATCGTTTTTGGCGCTTCGAGACCGATGCGGACGACATCGCCATCGATGCGTTTCACGAGGAGTGTGATGTTGTCCCCGATCTGGATGGTTTCGCCGACTTTTCTGGAAAGAGTGAGCATCGGTTTTTACCCTTGTTGGCCCTCCGATGTTTGGTCGATCAGGACATGCGCGGTGGAGTAGTCCTGGTAATT
>JBMOIA010000166.1:0-3668 GCA_049317565.1 Terrimicrobiaceae bacterium
CTCGTGGACATCGACGAGACCAACAAAAAAGACCTTCCCGCCACCAACGCCGAAACCTGGTCCAACGGTGATGTTCACATCCACCGCGCCTCCGGCCTCTCGCTGCCAACATGCCCCGATTCCGATGGCGACGGGCTTCCCGATGGGCTCGAGGTCGGCTGGCGCATCGCCGGAAACCTGACCAACAACGCCACCGATACCAACGGCGATGGCATCAAAAATTTTGTCCCTGATCTCGATCCGCCCTTCTATGCGGTCGTTGGTAACCACGGCCGCGTCCCCGGTGTGGGTTCGCAAAGCCAAGGCGACGACCGAGCCCGGCAAGCTGCGGGTTCCGTCACCGATCCTTCCAACCCCGACACCGATGGCGATGGCATTTCTGACGGCATCGAGGACGCAAATATAAATGGTTGGACGGACGGTGACGGTGTCTCGATCAATCCGGCTTGGGATCCTTGGCTGGCCCGCGCCTGGCCCAACAACAAAATCGATGCCGGCGAACCCTGGACCGAAACGAGTCCCACCAAGGCCGACTCCGATGAGGACGGTCTGCAGGATGGTTTTGGCGAAGACAAAAACCTCAATGGCTTCATCGATGGCGACACCAACAAGGACCGCATCCACAACACCGGCGAACTCTGGTCCGAAACCGATGCCTTGAAATCCGACTCCGACGGCGACGGCCTGCCCGATGGCTGGGAAGTCCAATACGGGCTCGATCCGCTCGACGACGGGGCGTTCAGCAAACGCCTCGACGGCCAAGGCGACATCAACAACGGACCCAATGGCGATCCCGACAACGATGGATTCACTAACGCCCAGGAACTCCTCGCCGGCACCCATCCGAACCAGCAGACCGTCATTGGCGGCGGCCAGGGCGAAGGCTCTATCAAGATCGGAAACTTCACCGACTGGGGCCATCAGGACCTCCTCGTTCTCGACGAATACGGCGAGGGTAGTAGCCACCAAGCCTCCGATGTTTACCGCGCTTGGAACGACACCGACCACTCGCGCGACATCCTTGCCTTCTCGTTCCGCGACGGCGGTGAAATCTCCTCGGGCGGCGACGGTCGCGTCTATTTCCGCCTCGATTTCCTCGATCTCGCCGACAAGGCCTGGGAGGGCGAAGTCGATGCCTACATCGTGATCGACACCGGCAACACCGGCGCTGGCGAGCGCTCCATGCCGAACGAGGTGGATATCGCCACCGATATGCGTTGGGAGGCCGTTGTCGCCGCTTACGGACAAAACTTCGGCACCATCTTCGTGGATCGCAACACAGCCCAAAACACCACCACCCAAACCCAGAATCCCGTCACCGCGGGCGGGGTCGAGGCCCGCAACTTGAGTGGCCGCAACGAAGCCGCCTGGTCTTCAATTTACGACGCCCTGGAAATCGGTATCGAGCGGCAAAATCTCAAGGACGCCGGCTGGCTCGGCGACCCGAATTCTCTCAATTTCCAGGTCTTCGTCACCAAACCCAACACCACTGGCAACGGCACCGGAGACCTCGCCGGAAGAAACGACATCCGCGACTCGATCTACGATGACTGGATTTCCTCCGACTACTGGCGCGATGCCGACAATGTCGCGTTGAACGCCAAACTCGCCAATTGGTTCAGCCGCTCCGGCAACAACGACCGCAACAAATCCGCCAAGGTCATGCTCCTCGCCCATGGCAACCAAGCCATCCAACCCGGCGCCGTCATCCACAACCTCATCCGCAGCGGCTCCGGCAACACCACGGCCGGCTACTCGCGCCTCCTGGAAACGCACGAGCAAAACAAAGCCCCGCTCACACTCCACATCACTCCCACGCTCGCTTCCGCCCTGCAATGGGCAGCCAGCTCGAACAATGCCACGGACGGCCCGTCCTTCAACGCCCGCCTCCGCAATCTCGTTGCCCAAGGCCGCGTGGACATCGTCGGCTCGAGCTTTGCCGACCACGTGCCCAAATATTTCCTCCAGGAATTCAACAACGCCAACAAGGCCCTCGCGGAAAAATTCCTCGACGCGATCTACGGCAACGGCACGCAAGCCGCCTCCCGCCAAATCTTCTGGCCCACCGAGCGCGTCCTCGACACCACCACCGTCGAGACAATCAAGAACATGGGCTACTCCTACATCTTTGCCGACCAAATGCGCCATTTCCTGAAATGGTTCGGCCGTAGCGCGGCCCTTGGCACGGCCGGCTACCGCATCAACCAAGTCAATGGCATCAAGGTCATCCCCATCCACGACTTCGCCTCCGAATACCTCGACCAGGTTCGCGATGGAGGCTCGAGTCTCTCCGTGCGCCAACTCCTCTCCCGCCGTTCCCGCAGCAATATCCAGGATCAGGTCGCCGTCCTCTGGCGCGACATGGGCGACTTCACCAACGCCGCGAAGGCCAACAGCTACGAACAAAATGTCCGCTGGCTCTCGTCCCGCCCGTGGCTCCGCGTGGTCACCGCCCAGCAAATCGCCGACAACGAAATCTCCTACAAGGGCGAGGATGGAAACACCTACACCACCTGGGGCTCCATCGACCGCGGCAACGGCCAAACCCTTGTGCAAACCGCCAAGGACTGGGTCGATTGGGCCAGCGGCGAAAACTACGATCACTGGTATTACGGCTCCGCCCGCGAAGCCGGCCTCCGCAACGAAACCTTCGGCACTCCCACCGCCTTCGGCTACTCTCTTGAAGGCGCCGCCCGCGAAGCCTGGCTCGCCTCGAACTCTACCACCACACCCGCCCTGCGCGACCTCTCCGGCGCCGTGCTCCATGCCGCGATGTTCCAGACTGCCTTCCACAACACTCCCGCCGGCGACCTCTCGAAATTCAGCACCGGCGTTTACATCTATCCCGACAACTCCGGCAACCAAACCCTCGCCCCCTTCGCCCGCCACGCCCAGTCCCAGGCCCGCTTCGCCAAAATCTACCAGCGCGTCCAGCAATGGAGCTCCTCCGCGAATTCCACCACTCTCGGCACCGAATCCGCCGATGTGGACCTCGACGGCACTCCCGAGCACCTGCTCTTCAACTCCCGAATCTTCGCCGTCTTCGAAACCCGCGGCGGCCGCATGACCGCTGCTTGGCTCCGCAGTCCCACTACCGGAAAAATCTGGCAGGTCGCCGGCAACTTCGCCTCCTACAGCAACACTGATACCGAAGAGGAAGGTGCTACCAACGAAACCGCCTTCCGCACCAGCGGCTTCAAGGATTGGTGGACCATTGGCGGCACCTTCGGCGGAGGCAACAGCACCGCCGTCAACACCGTTTACACACCCACCGCCCTCTCCGGCAACTCGACCGGTTGGCAATTCTCCGCCGCCGGCATCACCAAGCAAATCTCCCTCGCCAACGCCTGGACCGGAAACATCACCGCCACTTACACCTTCAGCGGACCCACCGAAGCCTATGTCCGCTTCGGCCTCTCGCCCAATCTCCTCGACCTCATGCTCCGCGGCCAGCAAGGCCTCACCGCCAACGAAACCGCCACCCGCGCCACCCTCACCAACATCAGTGGCAACGAAACCGTCCGCGCCTGGGTTTCAGGGGCGATTGTCACCACCGCATCCGACAACCCGGGCAACGCAACCACCATTCCCCGCCGCAACCAGGCCCAAACGCACCAGGTCGAAGTCCGCATCACCAACAACACCACCGTCACCCTCGGCTTCGACGA
>JBMOIA010000167.1:0-3653 GCA_049317565.1 Terrimicrobiaceae bacterium
TGGGTGGCTGTCCATTTGCGGACTTCGGGTCCGCGCAAGAAGGGGTCTTCTCCGATCTCGGAGGAGTTTTTGGATTTGGCGGCGAGGAGTATTGTGCGCTGCGGGGCGGGCAGCTTGCCGGGTGGCGGCATGAAAGTTTCCGTGGGGGAGATCAGCAGGAAGGAGGTGGCGGGATCGGCGGCCAGTTTTTCGTGGTCCCAAAGGAGGACTCCAGCGCCGAGCGAGTTGCCGACGAGGAGCCATTTTTCGAGGCCGGTTTTTTCGCGGAGTTGGGCGAGCACTTCGCTGGCAATGCCGGAGAAGTCGGGGCGGAGTTTTTTGGTGTCGCCCTGCAGATAGGCGGCGAGGGAGGGCTGGACTTGATCGAATGGCGGTGACTGTGGGTAGGCCCAGAGGAAGAGGGAGCATTTGTCCGGGAGGAGTGCGTTGAAGGAATCCTGCGCGGCGAGAAGGTCTTTGGTCATCTGGGCCGAGGCGGAGGTGCCAAAAAAAACGACACCTACCGGACCAGTGCCCATGCGCGTGACGGGGACATTTGTTCCACGGAGGGTGATTTCGAGGCCTTGTTGTTCCGATTTTTCCGAAGCAGGCGGGGCAGTGTCAGGTGCATTTCCCGGAGAGGCGGGTGCCGATGGGCTTTCGGAATTGGGATCGGCATTGGCGAGTTCCAGAGTCACTTTGCGCAGTTGGAAATCGTCGGTGTTTCCATCGGGAGCGGAGCCTCCGGTGATCGTGAATTCGTTCGGACCTTGGCGCAGCAAACTTCCCTTGATGGGAATGACGACTTTTTCAATGTCCGTGCTGTCCAGAACTCCACCGATTTGTTCGTTCAAAATTCCGGCCTCCGTGCCGTTGATGCGGACTTGGGTGCGATAGGAACCTTCTTTGAACAGCGGGTTGGAGTTGGGCACGATGTCGGAAACCCAAACCGTCAAATTCACCCCGGCGAGCGGCGGCTGCTGAACGCTGAATGTCGTCTGGAATTCACGTCCCTGGGGTTTGGGACTGGAAAATCCGGGCATGGTGTCGTCGCCGATGTGGAATGGCTCATCGAGCAGGACAATCGGCCAGCGGTCCGGCTCTGCGGCAGCAACCGGGGGCTTGGCTTCGACGCTTTTGACAAGACCCACCAGCGGCTTGGCCCAGGGCGTTTGAAGCAGGGCCCCCGGTTCCACACGGTTGAGGTTTCCCTTCGTGGAATCGTATTCCAAACGCACCGGGTTCCTGCTGGCGTTCACGCTCACTTTCACAGGCCCCGCCTCGAGCACGGTCCCGCCGTTTTTCAAATCCACCACGCCCGTTCCTGCGATGCCCTCGGGCGTTTCGTCCGACGGGGCACGCCATTGGTAGGTGAGTTTTTGATCGTCCAGTTCCGTGACAAGAAAACAGGCTGCGGCACCGTTAAAGCCGGTGGCTTGGTAAAGGGTGCCGACTTTCGCTCCTCTGAATCTGGTTGTTCCGCTCTCCCCCTTCGTAAGATCGGCGGTCAGGGGCTCTTTCGGCTTCGCCGGGGCAGCGACTGGTGCGGGCGCCGGAGCCTGGACAGCCTCCCGCTCGATCTCGGTCTTGGACTTCGCTATCCATTGGTCGCCGAACCGGGTCTTCACAAAAACGCGTTCCTCGTCCTCGCGCAGAACCTCCAGCGTCTCGCCCGCGGGCAGCGTGGTTTTCCCGGAAACACGGCCATCGATCAGAATCGGTATCGAAATCGTTTCCACAAGCCGCGCACGAAGCGCCCTGCCAACCGTAGCGGCCGACCGGGCGATTTCCTGATTGAGGCGCTCGAGGTTGTCTTCGAATTCCTTTTTCTCCGCAGCCGCCGCCGCTTCGACTTCCTCGCGTTTTTTGCGTTCGGCGGCGGTTTCCTTCTCCTTCTCGGTGGCGCGCAACTCGGCGGCCGTGATCTCCTCAAGTCGCTGCTTGGCGAGTTCCGCGAGTTCCGCAGCCTCCTCAGCATTCCGGATGGCCTCCTGCTCCTTCTCCTCGGCGACCAATCGCAAACGCTCGGACTCCGAGCGGGCAGCCTCCTCTTTCGCCAAGCGGTCCGAAAGACTCCACATCGCGCCAGCCACCAGGACGAGAATCAAAACCAGAGACACCGCAGCCACGATCGAGGCGGCCTTGTTCCGGCGGACCAGTTTTCGCGTGAGGTCGAGAGCGGTGACCGGTCGCGCCGCAATCGGCTCGCCTCGCCGAAAGCGCTGCAGATCCGCCAGCAGCGCGGAAACGCTCCGGTAGCGATCGTCTGGCACGGCGCGAAGACACTTCAGGATGATGACCTCCAGATCGGGATCGATCGCCGGATTCAACTGCCGCGGGCGCACCGGCTCGTGCGTTTGCAGCGCCTGGATGTCGGCGAGGAAATTTCCACTCGGTGTGAAATGCCGCCGCCCGGTGCACATTTGGTAGAGGATCGTTCCCAGCGAATAGACATCGGCGCGCGCGTCCACGCCCTTGCTCGATTCGGCCTGCTCCGGCGCCATGTTCTCTACCGTGCCGACCACATTGCCACTCATGGAAAGCGAACCCCCGTCCCCACCTGTCTCGCCGGCCAGTTTCGCCAAACCGAAATCCGCGACGAGCGGCTCGCCATCGGCGCGAAGAAGGATGTTGCCGGGCTTCAGATCGCGGTGCAGCACGCCATGCTCGTGCGCGAACTCCACCGCCTCGCAAATTTTTTCCATCAACCCCACGGCCTGCTCGGGAGGCAACGCCAGGCCGGCAACCGGAGCCGGAGGAGCGGATTCAGAGTCCGCCTCGGCCGCTTCCTCTTTCTGTTTCACAATCGAGCTGCGGTTCCGCCGCACGGCGGCGATCAACGAGGGGAGGTCGGAGGATTTTCCCGAGCGGCCGACCGTGGAAGCGGCATCGGCATTGAGGATTTCCGAAAGCGTCAGGCCCTCGACGAATTCCATCGCGAGGAAATGCGTGCCATCCTGCTCACCTGTTTCAAAAATTCGGCAGATGTTGCGGTGTGGAATTCGGGACATGATTTCCGCCTCACGCCGGAAGCGCCGGATCGCATCGGGCGAGTCGGCCGAGGAGGTGTGGAGCGTTTTCACAGCCACCGTGTTGCCGTAGGCGTCTTGCGCCTTCCAAACACGCCCCATGCCGCCCGACCCCACCACTTCGGCAAGCCGGTATTTTCCGAGTCGCGTGACGAATCCGCTTTCAAGAACCTCCCCGCCCTCCGGACGAACCGCAGGAGAGTCCACCGAGCACACCGCACGAAAAACCGTCTCGGGCGCCATCGTTCCGTTCTCCAAGCGCCAGAGTTCCTCGAACCGGTAAATCTCCGAGCACTCGCCCCCCTCGCCAGCGGGACCCGCCACGATGCAGCGTGCCGAATTCTCAAGCGGCAGGATGCTCCCGGCATGGGCCGCATACGCGTCCAAATCCGGCTCCCCGTCTGTCTCGGATTCCAACGAGGTCCACTCCGGCGGCAGATTGCCAAGGATGTGTTCCAAGGCCGCCTGGCCGACCAGCACCTCGCCCGGAGCGGCAATGCGCGAGAGCCTCTCCGCCGCATCCACACAATCTCCATCCGCAAGATAAACAGCAGTCCGCCCGCTTCCGAAGCCGCCGGCGACAGCATTTCCCGAGGCGACACCACAGGCCACCGGCGGAATGTCACGACCATCCACCGAGGAATT
>JBMOIA010000168.1:0-3650 GCA_049317565.1 Terrimicrobiaceae bacterium
TCGCCATCGGCCGCCGCGGCCAAAACGCCCGCCTCACCTCGAAAATGTGCGGCTGGGATGTCGATATCCAGGAGGACCTCCGCGATCAGCAGGCGATGCAAACCAAGACCGCCGAGGCCGCGCAGTCGCTCGCCGGCGTGCTCGGCATCACCGAGGAGCAGGCGCAAAAACTCACCGAAAGCGGCATGAACTCCATCGAGGTCGTCCTCACCGCCGCCGCGGAGGACATCGCGGGCGTGCTCGGCTGCGATGCCGAAACCGGCCAGCGCATCCTCGAAGCGGCACAGGCATTGCAAAAAGCCCCCGCCGCCTGAGGGGTATGAAAACGCTCCCTCCGGCCGAAACAAACCATGGCAGAAAAACTCAAAACCAAGCCCGAATCGAAGCCCGCCGCACCCAAGCGTCCGGCCGCTTCCGCTCGAGCCAAACGCCCGGCCGCTGAGGCCCAGCCTTCCCCTGCCAAGCCTGCACCCAAGCCGCCCGGTCCCACACTTGACCTCCTCGAGCCTGCCAAAAAACCGAAAAAGTCAGACCCTGCTAAGGCAGCTGCCCTCAAACCATTCATAAAACCCCTTGGCGAGCCCGCCAAGCCGGCGCCCGCCGCCGCCCCGGTTCCCGCACCCGAGCCTCCTGCTCCGGCACCGGCCGCCGAAGTTGCCCCGGAACCCGAGCCTGAAGCCTCGGAAGCCCAGCCCACCACCGACGCCTCGGGCAGGAAAATCATCCAGCTCAAGCCTCCGATCGTCGTGCGCGCCCTCGCTGAGCACCTTGGCCTGAAGCCGTTTCAGCTCATCAAGGACCTGATGTCCCTGCAGATTTTCGCGAACCTCAACCAGACTGTTGAAGCGGATGTCGCCGCCAAAGTCTGCGAAATGCACGGGTTCGTGTTCGAGCGCGAGCGCAAGGACACCTCGAAAGGCCACCACAAGGTCGAGCAGAAAATCGAAGTTCCGAAGGCGCCCGCCCCCGCTAAGGCCGAGGAACTTCAGAACCGCGCGCCCATCATCACCTTCATGGGCCATGTGGACCACGGGAAAACCTCGCTCCTCGACGCCATCCGCAAGACCCGCGTCGCCGCTGGCGAGGCGGGCGGTATCACCCAGCACATCGGCGCCTACAGCGTCCTGCGCAACGGGCAAAAAATCACCTTCCTGGACACCCCCGGCCACGCGGCCTTCACCGCCATGCGCGCCCGCGGCGCCAATGTCACCGACATCGTTGTCCTGGTCGTAGCCGCTGATGACGGCCTCATGCCGCAAACCCTCGAGGCCATCTCCCACGCGAAGGCCGCCAAGGTCAAAATCGTCGTCGCCATCAACAAAACCGACCTCCCGTCCGCCAACCCGGACCGCGTGAAACAGCAGCTCCAGGAAAAGGGTCTCGCACCCGAAGACTGGGGCGGCGACACGATCTGCATCCCCGTCAGCGCCACCAAGGGCACCGGCATCGACCAACTCCTCGAATCCGTCCTGCTCGAAGCGGAAATGCTGGAACTCAAGGCAAGCCCCGCCCAATCCGCCCGCTGCAATGTCATCGAGGCGCAGGTCGAGCAGGGCCGTGGCCCCACCACCACCGTCATCGTCCGCTCGGGCACTCTCCGCTACGGCGATGTATTCATTTGCGGCAACCACTGGGGCAAGGTGAAGCAGCTCATCGACGACCTCGGCAAACCGGTCAAGGAGGCTGGTCCCTCCACGCCCGTGAAGGTCCTCGGTCTCAGCGGCCTCCCGAACGCAGGCGACGAACTCGTCGTCATGGATTCGGAAAAATCCGCCCGCATTCATAGCGAGGAACGCCTCGCGGAACTCCGCGATTCCAAGCTCGCCGCCCCGCAGCGCGCCACACTGGAAAATCTTTTCGCCAGCATCGCCTCCGAGGCGAAACCCACCCTCAAGGCAATCGTCAAATGCGATGTCCAGGGCTCGCTCGAGGCGGTCGTTGCATCGCTCGGAGAAATTCCACAAAAGAAAATCACCCTCGACATCATCCACTCGGCCGTCGGCCCCATCACCGAGTCCGATGTCCTCCTAGCCAGCGCCTCGAACGCGATCATCATCGGCTTCAACACGAAGACCGAAAACACCGGCGCGCAGGCCGCGAAGCGCGAGGGCGTCCAGATCAAGCTCTACAGCATCATCTACGAACTCCTCGACCAGGTCCGCGAGGCCATGGGCGGAATGCTTGCCCCGGAACTCCGCGAAGCCGTCATCGGCCACGCTGAGGTCAAGCAGGTCTTCGACCTCACCAAGGGCAAGGTCGCCGGCTGCATTGTCACGGACGGCCGCATCGCCCGCACTGCCCGTGCCCGCGTGTTGCGCCGCAAGCAGCCGATCTACGACGGCGGCATTGCCACGCTCCGCCGCTTCACGGACGAGGTCAAGGAGGTGCGCTCCGGCCTCGAGTGCGGCATCAAGCTTGGTGATTTCTCCGAATACATGGTCGAGGACATCATCGAGTGCTACACGCTCGAGAAAATCCCGCAGCAACTCTGACCGCAGCGGCCCGCCCCGCCGCACTCGGCCGCAGAAAGAATGAAAAACCGCCTCGTCAGGGTCTGTGAAGTCATCAAGCGCGAACTCGGTATCCTCATCCCGCGCGAAATCGAGTTCGGCGGCGCCCTGGTCACCGTCAGCGGCGTCGACATTACCCCGGACCTCAAGCAGGCCCATGTCTTCATCTCGGTCCTCGGCGGCGGCCCAGGCGCCCAGCGCCGCGCCATGGAACTCCTCGGCGAACACCGCGCCGAACTCCAATCCGGCATCGCCTCGCACATCAAAATGAAAAACACCCCCCACCTCCACTTCCGCCTCGACGAATCGGTGGTCCGCGGCGCCCGCGTCATCGGCATTATGGACGAACTCGGCCTCCTCGGGGAAAAGCAATGAACGCAGGCTTCGACTCCATCTCTTCGGCCATCGCCGATGCTAAAACCATCGGCGTCGCCAGCCACCTCCGGCCGGATGCCGACGCTCTCGGCTCGACCATCGCCTTCGCCATGTGGCTGCGCTCGCTCGGCAAAACCGTCCACGCCTGGAACGAGGAGGGCGCGACCGGGAAATTCCATTACCTCCCGGGCTACGAACTCGTCACCACGCCGCCTGCCACGCCGCAAAAACTCGACCTCTTCGTCGCGCTGGACACTTCAGTCAAAAACCGCCTCGGCACCGTCCTCGCCGCCATCGCCCCCGGCACCCCGCTCGCGAACATCGACCACCACATCAGCAACGAAAAATTCGGCGACATCAATTTCATCGACCCCACTGCGCCGGCCACCGGCCAAATCCTTGTCGAGTTCTTCCGCCATGCTGGAGCTGAAATCACCCCCGCCATGGCCACGAATCTCTTCGCCGCGATTTCCACCGACACCGGCTCGTTTCAATACGCCGGGACGAACGAGCGCACCTTCGCTGCCGCCTCGCACCTCATCTCCTGCGGCGTGGATGTGCCGGGGCTTTCCCGGGCGATGTATGACTCCCAGCCCCGCCGCCGCTTCAACCTCCTGCGCCACGCGCTCAACACCGCCGAGTTCCATTGCTCGGACCGCATCGCCACCTTTTCCCTGCCGCTCGATGTCGTTGCGGAGCTTGGCGTCATTCCCGAGGACAACGAGGGCATCATCGACCACCTCCGCTCCATCGAGGGCGTCGAGG
>JBMOIA010000169.1:0-3628 GCA_049317565.1 Terrimicrobiaceae bacterium
TCGACCCAGCTCCTCCCGCTCGACTTCCCGCAATTCACCGCCATCGATTCGATCGACACCTGGAACATCGTCCGCTTCGGCATGAACCAGCGCCTGCAAACTCGGCGGGACGGGGAGACATTCAGCTGGCTGTCCTTCAATTCCTTCATGGACGCAAACATCGACAACCCCTACTCGGACGCCGGTGTCTCAAACCTCTTCAGCGTGCTCCAATACAATCCCGTCCCGTGGTCCTCGCTCGCCGTCGCCTCGCAAACTCCGGTCATGACCGAGGGCTTCTCCGAGGTCAACACCACCCTCAACTTCATGCCCTCGCGCGACACCCGCTTCGCCGTCGGCCACCGCTACATCGAGGGCAACAATTTCTTCAACGACGACAGCCAGCTCAGCCTTTATGCCTATTGGCGTATCAATGACAACTGGAGCGTCAGCCTCTACGAGCAATACGAATTCAACTCCTCGGTCTGGCAATACCAGCGCTACTTCATCAATCGCGACCTCACCAGCTGGGTCGCCTCGATCGGCGCCGAGGTCCGCGACAATGCCGGTGGCGACCAGCAATTCGGAGTCCTCTTCATGATGACCCTGAAAGACGCCCCCGCGGTCAACCTCCCCCTCGCCTTCAGCCAGGGCACCTCGCAACAACCCGCCGGCGCGATCGAATAACCCATCCCAAAAACCAACACACATGAAACTCTGCATCATCGGATCCGGATATGTCGGCCTCGTCTCGGGTGCTTGCTTCGCCGAGGTCGGCCACAATGTCATCTGCGTCGACAACAACGAAAAAAAGGTCCAGCAGCTCCTCAAGGGGCAGATCCCGATCTACGAGCCCGGCCTCGAGGACCTCATCCACCGCAATGTCGCCGCGAAGCGCCTGCACTTCACCACCAGCACGGAAGAGGGTGTGGACGGCTCCGATGTCGTCTTCATCGCCGTGCCCACCCCGCCGCAGGCGGACGGCAGCGTGGACCTTTCCTACATCGAGAAGGTCGCCCGCGAGATCGCCGCGGTCCTGAAGAAGGGGCAATACCGCGTCATTGTCGACAAGAGCACCGTGCCCGTGAAGACCGGCGAAAAAGTCGCCGACACCATCCGCCGCTACAACAAGACCGCAGCCGAGTTCGATGTCGTCAGCAACCCCGAGTTCCTCCGTGAGGGCTGCGCCGTGCCAGACCTCATGAAGCCGGACCGCATCGTCATCGGCGGCAACAGCGAGCGCGCCGTCGCCTTGATGCAAAAAATCTACGAGCCGTTCATGGCGCCCGTCCTCGTCACGGACATCAACTCCGCCGAACTCATCAAGCACGCCGCGAATTCCTTCCTCGCCCTGAAAATCTCCTACATCAACGCCGTCGCCCGCATTTGCGAAGCCAGCGGCGCGGATGTCGAGAAGGTCGCCGACGGCATCGGCATGGACAAGCGCATCGGCCGCAACTTCCTCAATGCCGGCATCGGCTACGGCGGCTCCTGCTTCCCGAAGGACATCGCCGCCTTCATCGCCATCAGCGAGGACCTCGGCGTGCCGTTCACGCTCCTCAAGGAGGTGGAAAAAATCAACCGCAGCCAGCGCGAGCGCTTCCTGGCAAAAATCCGCGAAGCCCTCTGGGTGCTGAAGGACAAGAAAATCGCCGTCTGGGGCCTCACCTTCAAGCCGGACACCGATGATGTCCGCTCGTCGGTCGCCATTGACTTGGTCAACGACCTCGTCGGCGAGGGCGCCGAAGTCACCGTTTACGACCCGAAGGGAGCCGAAAAGGCGACCGAGTTCAAACTCATCGAAGGGGCAAAAATCGCCAAATCCCCGCTCGAAGCCGCGAAGGGCGCCGAGGCCTTGGTCGTTGCCACCGAGTGGAAAGAGTTCACCACCGTGGACCTTGCGGAACTCCACAAGGCGATGCACACGCCGCTCCTCTTCGACGGCCGGAACCTCCTCGACCCGAAAACAGCGCGCGAAGCGGGCTTCACCTACACCAGCATCGGCCGCGGTTGAACCCCCGCGCTCAATCCAGCGTCTGCCTGTAGCGCATCACGCCCACCGCCAGCGCCAGCGCGGCGAACACCGCGATCGGCCACAGCTCGAAACCGAGGTCGGGAAAACCGATCCCCTTCAGCATCACCCCGCGCGCGATCCGGATGAAATGCGTGATCGGCAGCATTTCGCCGATCACCTGTGCCCACGCAGGCATGCCGCGGAAGGGAAACAGGTAGCCGGAGAGCAGGATCGAGGGCAGGAACATGAAGGCGGACATCTGCATCGCCTGGAGTTGGTTTTTCGCGATCGTCGAAAAGGTGATCCCCATCGCCAAGTTCGCGGCGATGTAAAACAACGAGGCGATGAGCAGGAGGAGCAGGTTCCCCTGCACCGGCACATCGAAAACAAACCGCGCCGCCGCCAGGATGATCCCGACCTGGATGTAGCCGACGAAGATATACGGCGTGATTTTGCCGATCATCACCTCGATCGGCCGCAAGGGCATCGAGAGCAGGTTTTCCATCGTCCCGCGCTCGGTCTCGCGAGTGATGGCGAGCCCCGTCACCAAAACAAGCGTCATCATCAGCACGACGCCCATCAACCCCGGCACGATGTTGTATTGCGTGATCGCCTCGGGGTTGTAGAGCGCGTGCACGCGGATATCGATCGAGGGCGGTTCCTGCGCGAGATGGGCGAGCGGTCCCTTGAAATCAGCGAGCAGAGAGGTCTGCAAAACCCCATCCAGCGCCGAAATCCCGCCGCTCGTCGCGGTCGGGTCGCTCGCATCGGCCTCGACCAGAACCGCAGGACGGTCGCCGCGCAACAGGTCACGGGAAAAATTCTCCGGGATGTTCACTACGAACTGCACCCGCCCTCGCGTGAGCAGCATCTTGCCCTCCTCCTCGTCATCCACCTGCTTCACAAAATCGAAGTAGGTGCTGTTTTTCAGCCCCTCGAGCAGCGTTCGCCCGTGCGGTCCCGAATCCGCCACCAGCACCGCCGTTGCCATGTGCCGCGGGTCGGTGTTGATCACGAACCCGAAAACCATCAGCTGCATCACAGGAATCCCGAGAATCATCGCGAAGGTCATCCGGTCACGCGCCATTTGGATGAATTCCTTCACCACCATCGCCCACAGGCGCCGCAGCGAAAAAAAATCCCCGCCGCTCATTGGGCGAAATTGTCCTCCGAGGTCCCCATCAAATGGATGAACACATCCTCCAAGCCCGACCGGACGCGCTTCCACTCGCACCCGGGCGGGTGGAATGCCGCAACGGTTTCGCCGAGCTTCACGGCATCCCCGCCGCTCACATGCAGGCGTTTCCCAAACGCAGCAACCTGCTGCACCCCCGGCATCACGCGCAGTGTATCGGCGAACGAAAGCGCCTCCGCCCCTTCGAGCGCCCATGTCGCCAACCCAGCCTTGTCCACAACCTCCGCCACCGTCCCGTCCACCAGCAGGTTTCCGTAGGAAATATAGGCGAGGCGATCGCAACGCTCCGCCTCGTCCATGTAGTGCGTCGTGATCAGGAATGTCAGCCCGCCCGCCGCGAGCGTGTGGATTTCATCCCAAAAGTCGCGCCGCGCCTTGGGATCGACCCCGGCAGTGGGTTCATCGAGCAACAGCAGGCGCGGCTTGTGCAGCAGGCACGC
>JBMOIA010000170.1:0-3626 GCA_049317565.1 Terrimicrobiaceae bacterium
GTGGCGGGGCAGGACTATCCGGTGGCGGGCAAGCTGCGCATGGAGGCGGAGATCGGGGGGACGGCGGCGGATTTGAGTGCGAAGGGTTGGGTGAAGGCTGACGGCTTCGCGGTCGGGGCGGGCGATGTGCCGAAGTCGGTTTTGGATTTGGCATTCGAGGCGGGCGGCGGCGCGGCGGATGTGAAGGGACGGCTGGAAACGCGGGGCTCGGGCGTGGTGGCGGCTGCGGCGCGGTTTCCTGTGGGGTTTTTAAAGAATGCCTCAGGCGCGGTCGTGCTGGTGGATCCGGCGGGGAAGATCGAGGCGAGTGTGGATTTTCCAAGGGCGGATCTCGCGTTGTTGCGTCCGTTTTTTCCGAAGTTGCGCTGGCTCGATGGCGAAGCGACCGGAAGCCTGAAGATTTCGAACACGGTGTCGGAGCCACGCATCGATGGCTCGGCGGAGATTGTGCGGGCGGGGTTCCGCTTCGGGATTTTGCCTGATGAGGTGGAGGTGGTGGGCGGGAGGTTTGTGTTCGAGAGTGACAAAGCGCGGCTCGAAAATGTGTCGGGAGCGATTGGCGGCGGGCGGTTCGAGATGAAGGGGGCTTGCAGCTTTGCGAGGGCTTCGGAACCCGAGTTCGAGGCGGCTTGGAAGTTCGAGCGTGTGCCGGTGCATGATGATCCGGGGGCGCGGCTTTTCGTTGGTGGTGAGCTGGCGTCTGCGGGCGGTCTGGGTGGCGGGCTGCTCGGCGGGCGGATTGATTTTGTGGATTCGCGAATCAATGGCAGCGTGGCTTTGGATTTTGGATTGGGTGGCACGCGCAACACGGCGCCTGCGCTGGGGGCTTTCGCGTGGATGGTGGGTGAGATGGCCGCGGGGAAAAAATGGGCGCTGGATGTGGCGGTGGGCGGGGGACCCATCCGGCTGGGTGCGCAGGGGCTTCGCGGGGAATTGCTGCCGGCAATGAGGCTGCGCGGGACGGCGGGCGAGCCTTTGCCGATGGGGAGGATTGCGATGTCGGGAGTCAGTGTGGATGCGGCTGCGGACGGGGTTTTGTTTTTTGACGGGAATCTGGATTTTTTGGCGGATGCGCCGTGGGACCCGTTTGTGACTGCCTCGGCGCGCGGTTGGGTTAACGGGAGCGAGGCGGGGCTTTTTGCATTCGGTCCGCTTTCGGAGGGGCGCTGGATGCCGGTTTTTGCGCAAGATGGCGCGAAGCCGCAGGAGGTTTTTTTCCTGCTCTCGCAGGGGTTGGTTTTTTCGGCTGGCGAGGGATTGGCGCCTGTGGACTTTCGGGCCTATGGAAATCGGAGTGGTGTGGCGGGAATGCGTGTGGCGCGGGATACTGCTTGGAGCCGCGGGATAAGGTTCGGCGAAAGTCTGGACATGGCGCTGCGGGGGCCTGTGATGCCCATGGAGAGTTTTCTTGTGGATTATTCGTGGAGGCTGGCGCCGGAGTTTTGAGGTTCCTTGCGGCTGGCGCGGGCTGTTAGGAATTCAGAGTGTTTCAAAAACTCCTTGGGCATTTCCGGGCGCTGGCGGAGAGGCTGATGAACCTCAAGGACAAGCCGCACTCGTTGGCGGGCGGCGTGGCGATCGGGATTTTTATTGGGTTCACGCCGTTGTTTGGGCTCAAGACGCTTCTGTGCATCGGGGTGGCGTATGCGCTGCGCTGCAATCCGATCGCGGCAGTCATTGCGGTATCGCTGCATGATGTGGTGACGCCGTTTTGGCCGGTGCTTTTGGAAATCGAGTTCAAAGCGGGTGAGCAAGTGTTGAGGCGGCTTGGCGGCGGAGGGTTGGAGTCGATGCCGACGCATCTGCACATTCACGATGTGATGAAGTGGACGACTTTTTTGGACTTGGGACTGCCGATGCTGATCGGGTCGGTGTTTCTCGCGGTGCCCGGGGCGCTCGCCGCGTATTTTCTGACGCTGCCGGTTTTTCAGCGGCGGGCGGCGCGGCACCAACAGGCGGAGGAGCGGGAGCCGTGAACCGGATTGCCGCTTGGGTCGCGGGGGCTTGGACTTTGAGCGGTTTTGCTTTGATCGCTGGGGAAGCGGCGAGCCATGCGTGGTGGGATGTGGGGTGGGTGCTCCTGCTGGTGCTGGGCGCCTATGCGGGGTTGGTCGAGACCGGCGGACTCGCGCGCGCTCGGGTTTCTGCGTCTGTGGCGCTGCTGGTTTTCGGCGGAATGGCGGCGATGACTTCGTTGACCGGTTGGCCGCTGGGACCGCTCCGGTTCGCGGGTCCTGAGGCGCTGGTCATCGGGAATGTGGTGCCGCTGCTGCCTGTTTTGTTGGCGTTTGCGCTTCTCGCATTGGCTTGGAAAGCGGCTGGCGTGGCTTTTCCGGATTTCGGCGTGAATGCGCTGGCAGGAATCTCGGCGGGGATTTTTCTGGCGACGCTCGGGAACGGGGTCGCGTTTTTGGCGAAGGAGAGGATTTGGTGGCTTTGGAATCCGTGGGGCGGCGGCAGTGCGGTTATAGCGGGTGTTGTGGGTTTCTTGTGCCTCGGGCTCGCGGCGTTTTTTCTCGCGAGGGTTTTTCCTGAGGATACGGAAATGAAGCTCGGGCGGTGGTGTGATGCGGCTTGGGTTTTGGTGGCGGTGAATGTGCTGTTCGCGGCGGCGAATGTGGCGTTGGTTTTACAGGCAGGATGAGTGCGGGATTCTGGGAGTTTTTGAGGAAGAGCCTGGCTGGCGAAGCGCCAGTGCACCCGCTCGACCGCCGTATGGCGAAGCGCTGGGTGAAGGAGCGGTTGAAGCGGGTTTTTCCGGAATTGAGGAATGACCCGGCAGCGCTGGACCGTGCTTATGCTGAGCTCGGCTTGGAGCCCATCGAAGGTGCAGGGAAGGGCGGGGCGACGGTTTACAAAATCACGCTGCCGGGGGACCCGGAGTCGATTTGAGGTTCAGTCCCAGAGGCGGTCGAGGCCGCGGCGCATGCAGGCGAAGAGGTGGTCGATTTCTTCACGCGTGATGATGAGTGGCGGGGCGACGGCGATGAGGTCGCGGATGCCGCGAACGATGACGCCTTCCTGGCGGATGAGTGCGGCGGCTTTGAGGCCGAGGGTGTTCGGATTCGTGATGGCGGCGCGGCCGCCGCGGGGGACGAGTTCGAGTGCGCCGATAAGCATGGTTCCCCGCATTTCGCCAACGGCGGGATGCGCGGAGAGTTCCTTGAGTTTTTCCTGAAAGTAGGGGCCAACATCGTCGCGCACGCGTTCGACGAGGCCGAGTTTCTCGATCGTTTCGAGGTTCGCGAGAGCGGCGGCGGCGCTGGTGGGGTGACCAGAGTAGGTGTAGCCGTGAGCGAAATAGCCGCCTTCGTGGATGGTTTCGGCGATTTCGTCGCTGACCATTGTGGCGCCGAGAGGGAGGTAGCCGCTGGTGATGCCTTTCGCGAGGGTGATGATGTCGGGGTCGAGGTTCCAGAGGTTGCTGGCAAACCAATCGCCGAGGCGCCCGAAGGCCGTGATGACTTCGTCCGCGACAAAGAGGATGTCGTTTTTTCGAAGGAGTTCGCGGAGTTCGTCAAGATAGCCGGAGGGCGGGGGGATCACGCCACCGGCGCCTTGGACGGGCTCTACAAACATCGCGGCGATGGTGTCGGCGCCGTGCTCGCGGATGGTGCGGTCGGTTT
>JBMOIA010000171.1:0-3593 GCA_049317565.1 Terrimicrobiaceae bacterium
CGCCATCGGCGGCGTTGGGGTCCGGGGTGCGGGACATTTCGCCGAGGATTTTGGCAACGACATCGGGTTTCATGAGGGCAAGGATTTTGACGGCGTTTTTGTCGTCCATCTCGGCGAAGATGGCGACGGCTTGGGCGGGTTTCATGCTCGAGTAGGTGCGGGCGAGCGAGCGGAGGTTGGTTTTTTCGGAGGATTGGAGTTCGGTGGTCTTGGTGGTGAGGGAGTCGCGCATTTGCTCGATTTCCTTGCGGAGCCGCTCGAGTTCGCGTTTTTCGGCTTCGATGCGGAGTTCCATGGCTTGGAAGTCGCGTTCGCGGTTTTGGTAGCCTTGAATTTCCGCGCGGAGTTCCTTGATGAGGCTGTCGAGGTCGGCGGTGTAGAGGTCCCAGTTGGTCGAATCCGTGGAGAAGAACCCTTCGGCCTTGCCTTTGTCGGGCTGGACGAGTTGTTCGACTTGTTTCGGGCTGCGCCAAATGGCGACGCCGGCTGCTGTGGCGATGCCGAGGATGGCGGCGAGGATGATGAGGCCGATGGGTGAGCCCTGGCGGGGTTCCTTGTCGGCGAATGGATCGAGTTTGGGTGTGGTGGCGTTCATTTATCGGGTGGCTGGTTGAAGGAAACGGACTGCGGTGACGAAATCCTCGAGGTGTTTTTCCTCGGCGAGGGCCTGTTCGGCGCGGACCTTGGCGGTCCATTTCTCGCGGAGTTTCACGACAAGCTGGCGGTCGCGCTCGGCGAGGACAAGGAGTTCACGCTTGGCTTCGACTTTTTTCTCCTCCTGGGCGAGGCGGACCTGGAGCGTGCGGAGGAGGTCGCGCTGGGCGCGGAGGGCGTTCCAGCCTTGTTCGCGGACATAGGCGGGGAAGCGGTCGCCGCTGATCATGCGGGTGAGTTCCTCGAGGCGGGCGGCGGCTTCGGCCACACGGTTGGCGGCGATGTCGCGCTCGCGAACGGCGGCGGCAAAGGCCTCCTCGGCTTTCTCCTTCGCTTTTTCACGAAGGTCGAGGACGGTCTGCAGGCTGAAGCGCGGGCGTTTCATCCGGTGATTTTGGCGAGTTCGGCGAAGCTGCGTTCGCGGGTCCATTTGTCCTCGATCGGCTGGCGGAGGAGGGAGCGGAGGAGGGGTTGTTTTTCGATGGCGTGGTCCACCTGGGCGCTGCTGCCCTTGGTGTAGGCGCCGATGGTGATGACATCCTCGTTGCGGCGGTAAACGGCGAGGGTGTCGCGGGCTTTGCCGATGGATTCGAGTTCGGCGGCCGAGCAGATTTCGAGGGTTACGCGGCTGACGCTTTCGAGGACATCGACGGCCGGGAAGTGGTTGGCGGTGGCGAGGGCGCGGCTGAGGACGACATGGCCGTCGAGGATGCCGCGGACGGCGTCGGCGATCGGCTCGTTCATATCATCGCCATCGACAAGGACTGTGTAGAGGGCGGTGATCGAGCCGCGCTCGCCATTGCCCGTGCGCTCGAGCAGGCGCGGGAGGACCGAGAAAACGGAAGGTGTGTAGCCGCGGCTGGTGGGGGGTTCGCCGACGGCGAGGCCGATTTCGCGCTGGGCCATGGCGTAGCGGGTGACCGAGTCCATCATGAAGAGGACTTTTTTGCCTTCGTCGCGAAAATGCTCGGCTATGGCGGTGGCGAGGTGAGCGGCGCGGCGGCGGATGAGGGCTGGTTGGTCGGAGGTCGAGACCACGATGATCGAGCGGGCCATGCCCTCGGGGCCGAGGTCTTTTTCGATGAACTCGCGGAGTTCGCGGCCGCGTTCGCCGATGAGGGCGATGACATTGATGTCCGACTCCGCGCCGCGGGCGATCATGCCGAGAAGTGTGGATTTGCCCACGCCCGAGCCGGCGAAGATGCCGAGGCGCTGGCCGCGTCCGACGGGGGTGAAAAGGTCGAGGGATTTGACGCCGGTTTGGAAAGGTTGGGTGATGCGCTGGCGGGTGAGGGGGTTCGGTGGGGCGCAATGGAGCGGGCGAAGGATTCCGGCGGGTAGGGGTCCCTTTCCGTCGATGGGGCGGCCGATGCCGTCGATGATGCGGCCGACGAGGGCGTCGCTGACATTGATGCCCGCGGCGCGGCCGGTGGCGACGACTTCGCAGCCTGCGTGGATTTCCTGCATCTCGCCGAGCGGCATCAGGAGAACGCGGTGATCGCGGAAGCCCACGACTTCGGCCTGGAGGCCCGAGAGGCGGTTCGAGCGGATTTCGCAGATGTCGCCGAGGGACACGCCAGGGCCGACGGACTCGATGACGAGGCCGGTGACTTGGACGACCTCGCCCATGCGCGCCACAGGAGCGGTCGAGGTGATCCGCTCGCGGAGGTTCTGCATCAGCTCGGGCAATATGGTCGCCTGACGGTTCATTTCAGCGATTTCGCGACATTCTGGAGTTTGGTGAAAACGCGGGCGTCGATGGTGCCGAAGCGGCTTTTTGCGCGGCAGTCGCCGGGGGTGAGTTCGGGGTCGGCGGAAAGTCTGATGCCCGGGTATTTCTGGTCGAACTCTGTGGCGATGCCGTTGACGAGGGCGAGGTCGTTCGGGTGGAGCCAGACTTCGACATCGGTCGAGCCGGGGGAGATTTCGGCGAGGGTTTCCGCAACAATGGCTTTCACGGTGTCGCGGGGCGGCTCGGTGCCGGCGAGGACGCGGCGGGAAATTTCGAGGACGAGGTCGGGCAGGATTTCCGAAACCTGGTGCTGGAGGGCCTCGGTCTGGAGTCCGAGATTTTTAAAAATGTTGTCCTGCAGTTGGGCGATCTCGGAACGCTGGTCGAGGATTTGTTGGACGAGGAGGTCGTTCGCCTCCTGGAAGCCCTTGCGGTAGGAGGCTTCGAGCGCTGACTGGTGCTCGGAGAGTGTGATCGTGGGCTCTGGAGGTTCCGGTGCGGGGATTTCCGCAATTTCGGAAACGATCGCGATGGCGACCGGAACGGTGGAAAAATCGATGGCTTTAGCCGGCGACTTCACTGGGATCCTCCGGGGAAATGTCGATTTCGCCGGCCTCCGAGAGCGTCATGATCTGTGTGATGATGCGTTCCTGGGCGGCTTCGACATCCTTGTTGCGGACGGGGCCTTGCAGGTCGATTTCCTCCTTGAGGGATTCCGAGGCGCGGCGGGACATGGCGCCGAAGAGGGCGCGCTTGGCGGGTTCCGAGGCGTTGCGCATGGCGATGGCGAGGTCTTGGGTCTCGATATCGCGGAGCAGACGCTGGATGTCGCGCTGGCTGAGGCGGGCGATGTCGCCGAAGGTAAAGAGGCGTTTGCGGATGGCTTCGCCGAGTTCGGCGTTGCGCTCCTCGATGCGGGAGAGGAGGTCCTTGCTGAGGTCCTTGTCGAGGGAGTTGAGGAGTTGGGCGGCGGCATGGGCGCCACCGCGGCGGTGGACGCTGTATTGCTGCGGACCGGAGGAGAGGTGCCGGCCGAGGCTTTTGAGGACCTTGTTGATGAGTTCGCTGGAAATCGAATCCATCGAGCCGAGGCGCTCGACGATCTCCTCGCGGGCCTGCGGGGAGAAGAGCGGGATGATTTGCGAGACCTGTTTCGCGTCGAGGTAGGACATGATGAACGCGACGGTCTGCGGCTGCTCGTTTTTGA
>JBMOIA010000172.1:0-3590 GCA_049317565.1 Terrimicrobiaceae bacterium
ACAAACATCGCGGCGATGGTGTCGGCGCCGTGCTCGCGGATGGTGCGGTCGGTTTCGGCGATGCACCACTTGCCGAAGGCTTCGGGGTCGAGCGGGGAATTGTGGCCGTAGGAGTGGGGGCCTGGGACATGGATGAAGCCCGGGAGCGGGAGGCCGAACGGTTCGTAAACGGTGGGGAGGCCGGTCATGCTGGCGGTGGCGAGCGTGACGCCGTGGTAGGAGAACGAGCGTGAGAGGATTTTGGTTTTGCCGGGTTGGTTGCGGACCTTGTGGTAGGCGCGGATGATTTTCAGGGCGCTTTCGTTGGCTTCAGACCCGGAGTTGGAAAAGAAGGTGCGCTTGACGCGGGGTGGGGATTTTTTTGCGAGGAAATCGGCGACGCGGATCGGAGGTTCGGTGGTGGAGTTGAAAAAGGAAGGGTAGTAGGGAAGCTCGGTCATCTGGCGAGTGACCGCTTCGGTGATGGCGGCGCAGCTGTAGCCGACATTGACGCACCAGAGGCCCGCAAGGCCATCGAGCAGGCGCTCGTTGTTTTGGTCGATGAGGAAGCAGCCGTCTCCTGATTTGATGATGTGCGTGCCGGGCCCGTGCATGTCCGGGTGGTTGGTAAACGGGTGGAGGTGGTGCCGACGGTCGATATCGCGGAGTTCGGCGGTGGAGGGGTGCGTGCTCATCTTGGAAACACTACCATCAGTGAGCCTGGACTGCCAATTCGCAGGAATTCGCGTTCGACTCGGGTGAAGGGCGGTGGCAGTTTTCCTTGGTGAAATTTGTCGATCAGATTCGCATCCATGCAAAGGCAGGCGATGGAGGGAACGGGTGCTGCAGTTTTCGCAGGGAGAAATTCATCCCGCGAGGCGGGCCGGACGGCGGCGACGGCGGCAAGGGCGGCGATATCGTGCTGGTGGCGAGTCCCGATACCGACAGCCTGGTGGCGCTTTTTTTCGAACCGCTCGTCCGCAGCAAGCGTGGGGGCCACGGTAAGGGAAAAGACAAGCAGGGCCGGAGTGCCGAAGCGACGCGGATCTTGGTGCCGGTGGGGACGATCATCAGGCGTGCGGGACTGGAGCACCGGGACGAGGTCGAGGAAGAGCCGATCGCCGACCTTGCCGAGCCCGGGCAGGAATTCCTGCTCTGCAAAGGGGGCGATGGCGGCAAGGGTAATACACATTTCAAGTCATCGACCAACCGCGTGCCCAGGCAATTCACGAAGGGATATCCGGGCGAGGAGGGCTGGTTTTTGCTCGAACTGCGGACGATCGCCGACATCGGCTTGGTGGGTTTTCCCAATGCCGGGAAGTCAACGCTTCTGCGGGCGCTTTCTGCAGCGAGGCCTAAAGTGGCTGCATATCCTTTCACCACATTGCATCCGATGGTCGGCGTGGTGGAATTGCCCGGTTACCAGCGCGCAACAGTCGCCGATATTCCTGGGTTGATTGAAGGCGCGCACGAAAACCGGGGTCTCGGTCACGAGTTCCTCCGCCACATCCTGCGTTGCGGGTATCTTTTTGTGGTCCTCGACATGGCGGGAAGCGAGGGTCGGGAACCCGTCGCGGACTACAAAGCCCTTCGTAGCGAATTGCGGAAATACGATCCGGTGCTGGCGAGAAAACCGCACTGCGTTGTGGCCAACAAAATGGACTTGGCTCGAGCCGATGAGAAACTTGCGGAATTCCGAGCGAGTTTTCCAAAGGTTAAAGTTCTCAAAACGACTGCCTCCGGAGGCGAGGGAATAACTCAGTTGGTCGATTTTATTTCAGAAAAGATTGCCTCGGCGGATTGAGGCGAGAATACACTGTATTTATAACGCAATATAATACATGTAGTAGTTAATTTAGGGTGCAGTCGAGCGCTCTGTGTAGGCACCTCCGGGCATGGGTCGCAGCGCGCACCATTGAATAAAATCCAAGGAGTTGTGATGGATTGCCCGCTAGGTGTGCCGCCAGGCGGCACATCGATGGCTGGAGCGTGTTGGGATTTATGAGAATGTTCGCCGGCATTGGCAGATCGTCGCAGTAGCGGTCGCTTACGGACCTGACTGCTGTCAATGGAATGCACTCTCGGCGGCAAACCGCGTCCAGCAAGTCGGTTTCCATATCCACACAATCCGCGCCCACCTTGAAGCGCAGCGATTCTTTTGCGGCGGCACTCTCTACAAGGCGCGGCGCCGTATGGATTCGCCCTTTACGGATGTTAATTTCATTGGACGACATTTTTTCCTGCAATCCACCCAATGCCTGCCCAGACCAAACAATATCTCCAGTGCGCAAGCTTGGGTCCAAACCTCCCGCCAAACCCGCCAAGAGGACCCTGTCCGGTTTCTGGCGGCTTTGAATCAATGCGCGCTCGAATGCATCCACTGCCTTGTTCCCACAGGCTCCAAGCGTTACCACGCGGATTGGTTTTTGCAGCCGGTTGCGGGGCCTAAATCCCCTTGCCTCAAAAGGAAGGGCAAAAACAACCCACATCATCGAGCTCTGACCAAATTTATTTCGTAAAAAACGAAATTATCAGTCCTATCATCAATTGGATAACTTGGAAGTTGAACTGGATGTAACTGCGCGAGTTGCCAGTCGAAAGCCTGCGCTGTATGCGACGGCACCTTGACGATCCACCGAGTATTTGTGTCGTCAGTGCTTATCGCCACGGCATCCGGGGATTTCAGAATTTCGCGAATGGTTTCGGCGGTTTGTCCGTAAGTCTCCGATTTCTCGAATACGAACCGCCTTGTGCCGGAATCGATCCTCGGACTCGGCAGCTTTTCCTCGGCTATTGATTCCAAGGAATTCCTGAGCCCCTCCCCGGCGGAGTCCGCAATTGGAGCCCCCTGCGCTGCCGCGGATTCTTTCGCCTGGTCGCGGATTCCCCAGAAACCCAGCACAGCCACGGCAATGGGTAGCCCTAGTGCCATGGCGCAGACTGCCAGCATCTTGAAAACCGCACCATTGAGTTGAAACCTTGGTGCAAGTTCGTCTGGGCTTGGTCTTGGACCTGAATCTTTCATGGGAACGCTGAATATCCGCTACCTTAAAAATATTGGATTGCCAGCGCAAAAGCGTCGATGGAACACCGGCATTGACCAACCATGGGCGGCCCCCGATATTTCCGCCCCTTCATGGCCATAGAAAACACCCGCAACTTCTGCATCATCGCGCACATCGACCATGGCAAGACCACCCTCTCCGACCGCCTTCTCGAGGCGACGGGCACGATCCAGAAGCGCGAAGCCCAGGAGCAACTCCTCGACGCCATGGACCTCGAGCGCGAACGCGGCATCACGATCAAAGCCCACCCGATTGCCATGGAGTTCCGCGCCAAGGACGGGCGCGACTACAAACTGAACCTCTCCGACACCCCCGGCCATGTGGATTTTTCCTACGAGGTCTCGCGTTCGCTCGCGGCCTGCGAAGGCGCACTGCTCATTATCGATGCCGCGCAGGGCGTCGAGGCCCAGACTGTCGCCAATGTCCACCTCGCCGAAAAGCAGGGCCTCAAGCTCATACCGGTCATCAACAAAATCGACCTTCCGAACGCCGACATCGAAACCGCGAAGCGCCAGCTCGAGGACATCCTCGCCATCCCCGCCGAGG
>JBMOIA010000173.1:0-3579 GCA_049317565.1 Terrimicrobiaceae bacterium
AAATGGCGGAAGGGGCGGGATTCGAACCCGCGGTAGGTTTCCCTACGCTCGATTTCGAGTCGAGTGCCTTAAACCGGACTCAGCCACCCTTCCTAGAGAAGCCCAATCAAACACGGCAGCCGCAGTCGCCGCAAGCACAGACGACGGAGTTTCTTGCTGAATCCACCAGCAAAACCTTAGACTGGTATTAGATGGCAATCCCCACAGAAGCACAGACCGGTCCGGGCGATATCCCAAAATTGCGCCCCAGACCCCCGCGCGCCTTCGCCGAGAATCAAGAGATTCCAACCGAACCCGCCAGCCCACCCCGTCAGCGGTTGCGCCGCTCCGGAAGCGAGACTCAGTCGGCACCCGAGGAAAAGTCGGCCATGAATTTTGAAATGGCTCCGGTCCGTGAACAGGCACCGGATGAGAGACGATCAGCCAAACCCTCCCGCCCAGGCAGACGAGGCGGCAAGCCGCGAACTCCATTCGCGTTCGGTCCCGGAATGTTGCTTCTCGTATCTCTCATCACCGCGCTTCTGTCCGGCGGAATTTTTTTCGAATGGGGTAGGCATATTGGCGCCTCGAAATCCGAAACCGAGTGGGATGCCGCCACGGCTTTCCAGGGCGAAAGCCCCTCGCAGGCCCAGAAAGAAGAGTTGGAGTCCGCACTCCACGATTTGCAAAAAGGCTTGGTCCCCGAGGCAAAACACACCCTCTCGAAATTGCTGGAAGGCAACGCGCCGATATCCTCGCTCGCTGTGCTTGTGGGCAATGCAGCGCTTCTCGATGGCGATGTGCAGCTCGCAGAGAAAGCGATTCGCATCTCACTGGAGCGCGGCGAATCCGTCTCCGATGCCCTCATGCTGCAGGCCATCGTCGAAGCCAAACTCGCCTCCGACCCGCTCCACAAACCCATGGGCTCTCCCAAAGTCCGCATCGAGGGCCTGCTCGAACAATCCATCTCCGCCGATGCCTCGAACCCCCGCCCGTTTTTTGAACTCGCCACACTGCGCCGCTTCGAAAAACGCCACGCCGAAGCGCTCGATCTCCTCAACTCCGCCTCCAACCGCCTCGGCCAGGCGGACAGCCTCATGGCCGTCAACCTCGCGATCGAACTCGTCAAACTCGAGCAACTGGACGATGCGGCCCTGCGTCAGTGGACACCGCCCGGCAGCGATCCGCAGTCACTCCTCTGCGCCGCCTACGCCGCCATGCGATTGGGCGAAATGGCCCGCGCCGCCGATCTTCTGGCCCAAGCCCGCGCGATCATTCCTCCGAAATCCTTCAGCCAACTCCTCAAGGATCCCGCCTTCATTCCTTGGCGGAAGGACCCCGCGTTGGAAAAATTTTTCCCGCAACAAAATTCAAACTGAATCCCATGGTTAAAAAACTTCTCCACACCCGCTACCGCGTGGCGGACCTCGACAAAACCATCACCTTCTACCGCGATGTGCTCGGACTCGAGGAAGTCCGCCGCAGCACCAGCGGCCGCGGTTCCCAACTCGTTTTTTTCAAGGCCCCGCAAAGCGAGGAACTCATCGAAATCTGCAAATACGATGCCAGCGGTCCTGTCACCATCGGCCCCGACCTCACGCACCTCGCCTTCGAGGTGGATGACATGGACGCCTTCGCGCGGCATGCGGCTTCGCTCGGCTACCCGCTCAGCGACGGCCCGCACACCACTTCAAGCGGATCGGTGATCGCCTTCATCGACGCACCCGAGGGCTACGAGGTCGAACTCATCCAGCCGGCGCCGGACGCCTGATGGAGTTCGACTGGACAGGAGCCTTCCAAGGCAGCGACGCGGCTCCCCGCCAGCAAATCGAGGAGTCGTTTGAAGACCCCTTCAGCCTGCGCATCATGCCGGACCCCGACGAACTCCCCGGCTGCGAGGCCCGTTATTTCTGCATCGGCCGCGCGGTCTCCGGTCCCGCGCTCTTCTCGGTTTTCCGCACGGATGGAAAAACACACCGCGTCATCTTCTCGCGAAAAACCACACCCGAGGAGGAGATGTTCCTCGACCGCAAAAGCGCCGACGCCACCGCCTGACGCCCATGCACACCCTCAAACGCTGGAAGGATATCCCGCTTTTCGCCTCGCCGGCGGAGGAGATGGAATTCTGGTCGTGTCACACAATCGACCCCGCGCTGATGGATGCCTCGCTCCTCAAGGCGGACAACCGCGAGTCCACCACCGTCACCCTCCGCTTCGACCCCCGCATGCTCGCGCGCATCAAGCGCCTCGCCCGCTCGCGCTACCTGAACTACCAGAGCATGGTTAAACAGTGGCTCGCCGAGCGGCTCGAGAAGGAACTCTGATCAGGGGCGGATTTCCTCGAGGAAAACCAACTTCCCACCCTCGCATTTCAATACCGGCACGGCCTTCGTCACCGCCATCTCGGGATCAATCGTGATCTCACCCGTCAGACCGGGAAAGCCCATCGTCTCCGCGAGCGCCTTGCGAAGCGAACTGGCATCCGTCCCGCCCGCGCGCTGGATCGCATTGCGCAACAGCACCACGGCATCAAAGCCCATCGCCGCCAATCCCGGAGCCGGCTTCCCATGCCGCAGCGAGTAATTTTCCTCGAATGTTTTTCCTACGGCATCTGCCCCGCCGGGAACGAACCGCCCGGGCAGGTAGCATCCGTTCGCCGCTTCCCCGGCGATTTCCAAAAATTGCGGACTGTCCCACGAAGCGGTCCCCAAAAACGGCACCATGATTCCAGCCTGCCGCGCGCGCTTGAGGATTTCCCCGGCTTCCCCCGCCGATGCGGGCAGATAGACCAGATCCGGGCTCTTGCGCTTGATTTCCGCGAGCGTCGCATCCAGTCCTGCGAGGTCGGGAGTGTAGGTCTCCAGCGCGATGCCCGCACCCTTGCGGTTCTTGAATTGCCGGCCGAACGCCAACGACAGCGCCTTCGCGTAATCGCTTCCTGAATCGTAAAGCACCAGCGCCCGCGAGGCGTTCAACGACTCCGCAAATTTCGCCATCACCCGCCCCGAAAAAGCATCCGCATAGCAAATCCGGAAAATCCAAGGTTCGCGCGAGGGAATGCCAGGCATCGTCGATCCCAACGCCAACATCGGAATTGCCAATTCGTCCGCCACTTTGGCCGACTCGGCGGAACCGGCCGAAATCCCCCCGACCAGCGCCACCGCTTTGTCCTGCTCCACCAGGTCGCGCGCCGCCCGCACCGCACGGTCAGGCTCTGATCTCGTGTCCCGCACAATCAATCGGATCGGACGCCCCAGCACCCCTCCCGCTTTGTTCGATTCCTCCGCGGCAAAAACCATCCCGTTCAAAACCGCATCGCCGCTCGATTGCGCCTCGCCCTTCAAAGGCAACAGCACCCCGATGTCCACTGGGTTTATCGCCGATGGCGCCCCGGCTTCGGGTCCGGCGGCAACGGTGGCGGGCTTGCGACACCCGGCGAGCAAAAACACACAGAGCAAACCCGCCACGAAAATCCCCGCCACCGGGACGCGCCCGGTTTTTTCAAACACCCGCGAGCTCGGTTTCATGATGGTTGGCGGTGCGCCGCCCCTGGACCTCGGAATATTCGAAGACCTTCCCCTCGAAGTTGCGGATCACGAT
>JBMOIA010000174.1:0-3545 GCA_049317565.1 Terrimicrobiaceae bacterium
GGCGGATCCGCGGCTGGAGCGGCTCGGGTTGCCGGGGCTTTACCAGACGGCGAACATCGAGGCGGACCTCGCGCACCTCGGGGCCGGCACTGCGGCGATCCGGGCGATGAAGGGTTCGGAGGGTTTGCTGGGGATGATCCGCGGGGCGGGGTCGACCTCCGTGCTGATGGGGATTTTTTATGTTTTCGAGGGGAGCAAGAACGGGGCGCGGTATATCGCGAAGTCGCTCGCGAAGGCTTGGGGGAAATCGGATTTGTCGGGGATGAAATATCTGGATCCGCATGGCGAGGCGCAGCGCGGGCTTTGGATGAAATTCCGCGAGGACATGAATTCGATCGAGTGGTCGGCCGCCGAGCAGGACGCGATGGTCGAGGCGGCGAAGGAAACTTTCCGGGCGATCTCGGCGCTGGATGACGAGATTCATGCGGGATGAGGGCAGGGCCAAAGTTTCCGATCAACCACACAAAACGCCCAGGAGGGCTCTGCTTGTCAGAGCCGAATCGGTGTGTTTTTGAAAGCCAACCCGGTCCTGACAAGCAGGACCCTCCTCGCAAAGCGAAAATCCATGCCTCTCCTGAAATGACGGGCTATCTGAAAATCATCATCATTTTCCTCGCCGGAATCCTTCCCGCATTCGCCGAGCCGCAGCGGATCGTCACGGCTGGCGCGGCGGTGACGGAGATTGTGGCGGGGTTGGGGCTGGGCGACCGGCTCGTGGCGGTGGACAGTTCGAGCAAGCCGCTCGTGGGCATGCAGGACAAACCCGACATCGGCTATGTGCGGATGCTCGGGGCGGAGGGGGTTCTTTCGCAGAAGCCGGATTTGGTCATTGTCTCGTCGGAGGCGGGACCGGCGCCGGTCTTGCAACAAATCCGCGAGGCGGGCGTGGAGGTCGTGGTGGTGAATGCGGGGCGTTCGCTCGACAATGTGGATGCAAAAATTTCGCAGGTGGCGCAGGCGACGGGGCGCGTGGAAAAAGGGGCGGAGATGCAGGCGGAGTTCAGCGGGCAACTCGGCAAATTGCGGGAAGCGGTGGCGGCATTGGATAAAAAACCTTCGGTGGTCTTCCTGCACGCGCGCGGAGGCAACAACCTCATGGCGGCGGGGACGGGGACTGCCGCACATGCCATGATCGAGGCGACCGGCGGAACCAATGCCTGTGCAGGCTTCGAGGGCTACAAGCCACTCTCGGCCGAGGCGTTCGCCGGCATGGCGCCGGATTTTGTTTTGGTTTCAGAAAGCGTGCTCGGAAGCACAGGGGAGTTGCTGGAGACCGTGCCGGGGCTCGCGCAAACGCCGGCCGGGAAGAACGGCCGAATCCTGAAAGTGGAGGACGCGGCGTTTTTGGGATTCGGTCCGAGGAGTGCGTCGGCAGCGAGGCTGGTCACGATGATGTTCGCCCAACCGTGAAGCGGGATTCCGCCGGGCGCGGGGCGGGGGTTTTGATTTTGCTGGGGACTGTTTTGCCGCTGGTGGTTCTGGCGGCGGCGATGCTCGGGGCGGTGCCGATCGGTTTTTCGCAATGGGGTTCGGTTTTGGGAAATCCCTTCGGCGAATCGATGGAGGCGTCGGTGTTTTGGGAAATCCGCCTGCCGCGTGTGGTGATGGCAGCTTTGGTGGGCGGGGCGCTGGCGCTGGCCGGGGCGGGTGTGCAGGGGATTTTTCGCAATCCGCTCGCGGACCCCGGGCTGATCGGTGTGAGCGCGGGGGCTTCGGTGGGGGCGGTGGCGTGTTTCGTGGCGGGATGGCAGGATGCGGCGGGCGGATGGGCGCTGCCGCTGATGGCATTTTTCGGTGGGCTGGCGGCGGTGGGGTTGCTGCGCGCTTTCTCGGCGGGTATGGAATCCGGAGGGGCTTCGAAGCTGATTCTGGCGGGCATCGCGCTCAATGCGATGCTCGGGAGCGTGCTGGGGTTCGCTTTGTTTTCCGCCAGCGACAGCGCGCTGCGCTCGATCACTTTTTGGACGCTCGGGAGCTGCGGCGGGGCGAATTGGGGTCAGGATGCAGTGCTGGTGGTTTTTCTCGCGGTCGGCGTGCTGTTGCTCTCGCGGAATGCGAGGGCGCTCGATGCGCTGCAATTCGGCGAGGCCCAGGCGGCGCACATGGGCATTGAGGTGCGACGGGTGCGGGCCGAGGTGGTGGTGGCTTGCGCTTTGCTGACCGGCGCCGCCACGGCCTTCGCGGGGATGATCGGGTTCATTGGATTAGTGGCTCCCCACATGGCGAGGTTGCTGGTCGGCGGTCTGCATCGGATGGTTTTGCCGGTCTCGGTTTTGATTGGCGCGGTATTGCTGGTGGCGGCCGATCTCGGGGCGCGCACGCTGGTGGCGCCGGCGGAGCTTTCGGTGGGGATTTTGACGGCTGCCGCAGGCGGTCCGTTTTTTCTTTGGCTGTTGAGGCGCCCCTCGGCGCGTTCGCTCGAATGAATGCAGCGAATCCCATTTTGGAAGCGGAAGGCATCGTGCTCGAGCGCGATGGGAAGAGGATTCTCGATGGGGTTTCGGTTCGTTTGTTCGCAGGCAAGGTGCTTGCGGTGATCGGACCGAACGGCGCCGGGAAGTCGTCGCTGCTGAATGTGCTTTCGGGCTGGCTGAAGCCTGATGCGGGCAGGGTTCTTCTGGACGGGCGGGAAATCCGGGATTTTTCGGCGGTGGAGCGGGCGCGGTCTTTGGCGGTGATGCGGCAGGAGGATGCGCGCCCGGCGGGGATTTCGGTTCTCGAGGCCGTAGAGCTTGGGCGTTACGCGACAGGCGGCGATGTGCGCGGCGTTGCGGAGGAAATGCTTCGCAGAATGGATTTGGAAGGCATCGCCGGACGCGATTGCTCCAGGCTATCTGGCGGCGAGTGGCAGCGGGCCTGCTTCGCGAGGGCGGCTGCACAGATTTTTCAAACTGGTGGTCCTGGCATTCTTCTCCTGGACGAACCGGTTTCCAGTCTGGACCCTGCGCACCAGCATGGATTGCTCGCGGCGGCACGGCGCATGGCGTCGGAGGGCGTCGCGGTTCTTGCGGTTCTGCACGATTTGAACCTCACGGCGATGTATGCCGACGAGGTGCTTGCAATCAAGGAAGGCAAGGTTGCGGGAATCGGAACCGCTGGCGAAATGATGCAGGCCGAGACGCTCTCGCAAATTTACAACTGCCGCGTGGAAAAGTTGGAAAGCGGATCGGTTTCCGCGCTGGTGAGCCTCGGGGAGGGGCGCTAAGGGGCAGGGTTATATCAAACCTGTATCAAAACTGAATTCTTCGAATTCATGGGATGAGTTCGAAGCAAACCAGGAGTGCCCTGCTTGTCAGGGCTGGAGCGGCTCGCTCAAGCAAAACCAATCCGGCTCTGACAAGCAGAGCCCTCCTCGCGAGGCGTGTTTTGGAGCCGAATGAAATGACAAAAATTTGCCTGCAGCCTTGGAAAAGGCCGAGCCATTGCAAGAAACGGCATTATTTTTGGCACAGAGAACAAGGGATGGCTGTGCGCGTGCGTTTGATGGATTGCGCGTTATTGGCGAATTCTTTGTCGGGGATTTCGGGTAACAAGGCGGCGGCGAT
>JBMOIA010000175.1:0-3535 GCA_049317565.1 Terrimicrobiaceae bacterium
AAACCGCCGCGAGGCCGTCCTCGGCGCCCTGCTCACCATCCCGATGCTCCTCTCGTTTTTCGCCGCATTCTACTTCGTCGGCCTCGCCTTCACCGCGAAGGTGGGGTTCTTGGACATGATGTCCATCATGCCGCTCGTCACGGCCGTTTCCTCGCTCCCGCTGAGCCTGAACGGCATGGGCGTCCGCGAAGCCCTCCTCGACCAACTCCTCTTCGAACTCTGCGCCGCCGCAAAAGGCACCGGCCTCCTCATCTCCGTGGCCGGAATGATTGTTTACCTGCTCTGGGGGCTGCCCGGCGGATGGTTCTACCTCGTGCGCCGCCGCGCGGCCCGCCCCGGCAAATGACAGAAGCCTGGTTCTCCTTTAGCGCTTCCGATTTCTCCTACGCGTTCCTCAGCGTCCTCCTCGAGGGCGTCCCGTTCATCCTCTTCGGCACCATCCTCTCGGGCCTCATCGACCAATTCCTCCCGGCCCGCACCATGTCGCGCCTGATCCCGCGCAACGCCTTCTTCGGCATCTGCCTCGCGGGCGGCCTCGGCATCATTTTCCCGATGTGCGAATGCGGCATCGTGCCGGTCATCCGCCGCCTCATTTCCAAGGGCCTCCCGGTGGCCAACGCCGTCGCCTACATGCTCGCGGCGCCGATTGTGAATCCCATCGTCGCCCTCAGCACCTGGGCCGCCTTCCGCGGGCAGGGCGCCGAGGAATTCACCATCCTCCGGCTCGGCCTCGGCTATTTCGTTGCCGTGCTCGTGGGCTTCGCCGTCCTCAACCTCCCGCTCAAGGCCGTCCTCAGGAAAAAAGTCCTCGAAACCGTTGCCCTTGGCGCCCCGCAAAACCCAGCCCCTCCCGCCAAGTTCACCGCGCGGCTCGCGGCAGCCATGGATGCGGGCGTCCGCGATTTCCTCGATGTCATGGTTTACTTCGTCCTTGGAGTCGGCGTCGCCTCGCTCTTCGGCACCGCGGTGAACCAATCCATCCTCCTCCCGCTGGCGCTCGACGACCGCCTTGCCGTTCCTTCGATGATGGGCCTCGCCGCGCTCCTCGCGCTGTGCAGTTCCTCGGATGCCTTCATCGCGGCCACCTTCGTTTCCTTCCCCGCGGTTGCGAAACTCGCCTTCCTGGTGTTCGGTCCGATGATGGACCTCAAGCTGCTGTTCATCTACAGCGCCGTCTTCACCCGCCGCTTCGTCGCGGGCCTCGCCGCCGGGCTCTTCATCCTCGTCGGCCTGCTTTGCCTCAGGCTCGGCGCCGTTTTCCCATGAACCCCGCCCTCCAAAGGTTCGCCGCCTCCGGCACACTCATCGTTTGGGCGGCCGTCTGCCTCTACTTCCACCTCTCGGGGCGCGCCGCCTCCTACCTCCACCCGCATTTCCACATCCCGCTGTTCCTCTGCGGAATCGCCCTCGCCACCATCGCCGCCACCGTCCTCTTCGCTTCCCCAAAAGACGATTGCGCATGCGAAACCAGCCACCCCGCCGGTCCCTTCGGCGGAGGAATCCTCTCCCTTCTCATCCTCACCATTCCCGTCCTCGCCGCGGTCAAAACCTCGCAAAGCTCCTTCGGTGCCACCGCCGTCCTGAACCGCGGCATCATCCAGGACATCGGCTCCCTCGCCGGCTACGAACCGCCCATGGAACCGCCACTCCCCGGCGAATACACCGTGGCCGAGGGGACCATGATGGACCCCTCCCTCTACCTTCGGAAAGATGCCAATGGCCGCATCCTCGCCGAAACCGTGGACCTCATGTATGCCGCCTCCGACGAATTCATGCGCGGCGACTTCGACGGGCAACCCGTCGAACTGGTCGGCCAGCTCCTCCCCGCGCGCACCGGCAATGCCGATGGCAACCGCTTCCACCTCGTCCGCATGTTCATCATGTGCTGCGCCGCCGACGCCCGCCCCGCCGGCATCAATATCGAAAAAACCGGCGGCGCCGATTTCCCCGAAATGTCCTGGGTCAAGGTCCGCGGAAAAGCCACCTTCCCCGTCGAAAACGGCCGCCACACCGCGCTTGTCGTTGCAGAGTCCATCGAAGAAACCGAACCCCCGCGCGAATCCTTCATCTACTAATTCCCGAATGAAAAAACTCACACTGCTCCTGCTCTCCATCGCCTCATTGCCTTTCGCACCCGCCCGCGCCGAACTCCAAGGCGCGTGGATTTCCTCGGTCCACAACATCAACTGGCCCTCCAAGCAGGGGCTCCCCGCCGCCGCCCAGAAAGCCGAAGCCGTCCGCCTCCTCGATGCCGCGCGCGCCGCAGGCCTCAACGCCGTCATGCTCCAGGTCCGCCCCGAAAGCGACGCCCTTTACCAATCCCGCCTCGAGCCCTGGAGCCGCTTCCTCACGGGAACCCAAGGTTCCTCCCCCGGCTATGACCCCCTGGAATTTTTCATCGCCGAGGCCTCGAAGCGCGGCCTCGCAGTCCACGCATGGATCAACCCCTACCGCGCCGCCGCGAACACCTCCCACCCCCGCGCCGCCGGCCACATCAGCCGCCGCTACCCGCAATACGCCTACCGCATCGGCACCGTCCTCTGGATGGACCCCGGCTCCCCGCAGGTCCGCGCCCACATCAACAATGTCGTCCGCGATATCGCCACCCGCTACCCCGTCGCCGGCGTCCACATCGACGACTATTTCTACCCTTACCCCTCGCCGAAGGGCGGCCTCCCGAATTTCCCCGATGAAAAAACCTATGCCGCCTACCGCGCCGGCGGCGGCACGCTCCCGAAGGCCGAGTGGCGCCGCCAGAATGTCAACACCCTCGTCGCCGAACTCGGCCGCACCGTCCGCTCCGCGCGCCCCGGCCTTGTTTTTGGCGCGAGCCCCTTCGGTATCTACACGAAAGGCTCCCCCGCCGATGTGAAGGCCGGCGTGGACCAATACAACGAACTCTTCGCCGACCCGCTCGCCTGGATGCGCAACGGCTGGGTGGACTACCTCGCCCCGCAGCTCTACTGGCGCGAAGGCGGCCCGCAGAGTTTCTCCTCGCTCCTCCGCTGGTGGCGCAGCCCGGCCGCCAACCCACGCGGCGTCCCCATTGTGCCGGGCGTCGCCGTGGACCGCATGGCCTCGCACGGCTGGGACTCCGGCGAGATCGCCCGCCAGCTCCGCATCGAGAAAAATACCAGCCCCCGCCCGCGCGGCGGATTCCTCCTCTGGAACATCGGCCCCGTCGCGAAAAATTCCAAAGGCATCCTCCCCGTCCTCCGCGCCCAATAATTTTCCGCATTCAGCGTTTGACACCGCACCCCGGCCCGTTCAATCTCCACGCCCCTTCGAAAAGCAACGATGAAAACATTCTCTGCCAAAGCCGCCGAGGTTCAGCGCAAGTGGTGGGTCATTGACGCCGCCGGCCAGCCTCTCGGCCGCATCGCCGTCAAGGCCGCCAACCTCCTTCGCGGGAAAAACAAACCCATCTTCACCCCGCATGTGGACACCGGCGATTTCGTCGTCGTCGTCAATGCCTCCAAAGTCGCCATCGGCGGCAAAAAGGAAACCGCCAAGACCTACATGAGCTTCTCCGGCT
>JBMOIA010000176.1:0-3515 GCA_049317565.1 Terrimicrobiaceae bacterium
TCGGCGCGCCGGAGCATCGGAATTCCCAAACGCACTGCCTCGTCGAAGGCCGGGTTGCCGGGCTTGATGGCGGACGAGTAAATGACGACATCAGTGCCGATCACGCCTTCAGCAGTTTGCGGGCACTGGAATTCGAGCCCTTTTTTGACGAGGCGGTCCACTTCGACGGTATCCACGCGGTCGGAGCCGCTGACGCGATGGCCGAGACCTATCAGCAGTGCGGCGATGCCGCTCATTCCGGATCCGGCGACGCCAATAAGGTGGACCCGCAGCGGCGTCCCGCCGGCGAGTGCGGATTTCGCCTGCTCCGCGTTCATGCCGCCCCCTTCTTTGCTGCTCGTTCCATGACATCGGCGACATCCGATGCCGCATTCACCGGGGAGATCCGGCGCGCGGCGGCGGACATTTCGCGGCGGCGGTGTTCGTCATTCAGTAAATTCGAAAGTTTCGCGGCGAACACCTCGGGAACCGCTTCGTTTTCAGGAACCATCCCGGCGGCCCCGGCGCGGATGAGAATCGCGGCATTCGCCGTTTGGTGGTCGGCGGTTGCGTGCGGGTAGGGGATCAGAATCGAGGGCAGCCCGAACAGGCAGAGTTCGCTCAAACTCGAGGCACCGGCGCGCGAAACCACGAGGTCCGCGGCGGAGTAAGCCTCCTCCATGCGGTGGTGGAACGGCGCGACATGGTGGGCTATCCCTTCGCGCTGGTAGTTCGCCGCGGCAAGGCGGTCATCGTTTTTTCCGGTAAGGTGGATGATTTGGATTCCAGAGCCGCCGAGGAGTGGAACGGTTTTGAAAAGCAGCTGATTGATGCCCGAGGCGCCCTGGCTGCCGCCGGTCACCAGCAAAATCGGGCGCGCGGGGTCCAGGCCGAAAATTTTCGCGGCGTCCGCGCGCGGGATCGGTTGGCCGAGGTTGCGCCGCACCGGGGTTCCGGTGACGATGCATTCGGTTCCCTGGAAATGGGTGCGGCAATCCTCAAAGCCGAGGAGCACCTTGGTGGCGAAACGCGCGGCGATTTTGTTGGCGCGTCCGGGGATGGCGTTGGACTCGTGTATGAATGCAGGCAAGCCGCGCCAGCGTGCCGCGACCACCGGGGCTGTGGAAGTGAAGCCGCCCATGCCGAGGACAACAGAGGGCCGGAACTTGCGGTAAACCGCGCCGCAGCGGCGGTGGCTTTCCCAAAGGCGCTTGAGGAATCCGATGAATGCGGGCGAGAGCGGCGTGGACGGCATGCCTACCGAAGGCAATTTCTCCGCGCGGAACTCCGGATGCGCCGCGAGGGCGGTGCTGTCGATTTCCTTTTCCGAGACGAGCAGCAAAACTTCGTGTCCGCGGGCATGCAGCGCTTCGGCAACGGCGAGCCCCGGGAAAAGGTGTCCCCCCGTGCCGCCGCATGCGATGACCGCGCGGAATGGTTCTGCAGCCGCGGTCATAGGCGTGGCTCGTAATGAGGCCGCAGAAGTGTGGGGTCGATGCGTGATTCAACGGGGCGGCCGCGGCGGTGGATTCCCACGAGCAGCCCGATGAGGATCAGGCAGACGACAAGGTTCGAGCCGCCGTAGCTGATGAATGGCAGCGGCATTCCTTTGTTCGGGAGCAGTGAGGTGGTCACGCCGATGTTCACTGCGGCTTGCAGCGTCAACAGCATGGACGCGCCGAATGCGAGCAGCATGCCAAACCGGTCGCGGGCGTTTGCCGCGATCAGCAGGCCGCACAGGCAAAGGACGAGGAACGCGAGGACAACCAGAACGGTTGCTTTCAGGCCGAGTTCCTCGCCGACCATTGGAAAGATGAAATCCGTGTGAGCGTAGGGGAGGTAGAGCATTTTCTGGCGCCCTTCGCCGAGGCCGACGCCATCGAAACCGCCGGAACCGAAAGCGATGAGTGCCTGCCATTGTTGTAGCCCCTCGCCGAGCGCGTATTTCTCGGGATCCAGAAAAGCGAGTAGGCGCCCTTGGCGTTCATCGACCACAAAAAACGCGAGTGCGAGCATCGACATGAGGCCGCCGAGCGTGAGGCTCGCGAGCCACCGGGGCGCGGCGCCTGCAACAAACATCACGGCGAGGGCGGTGGCGGCGATGAGGGCGGTATTCCCCATGTCCACTTCCAAAAGAATCAAGACCAGCGGGACGGAAAGAATCCCAAGCGGGTAGGCGATTCCGTCCACGAATGTCGCAGTGCGGGTTTCCGGCCGCGAGAACCACCAGGCGAGGAAAAGGATGGCCGACAATTTCGCGGCTTCACTGGGTTGGAATGCCATGATGCCCGCGTCGATCCAGCGCGAGGAACCGTTGATGCGGAGGCCGATTCCCGGGACGAAGCACAGCGCGAGCAGGATCGTCGAGCCGATCAGTAGCGGCAGCCAGAGGCGGCGCAGGTGGCGGTAGTCGATCCAGGCGACGACCGTTGCCAAAACCGTGCCGATGCACAGCCAGAGCGCCTGGCGTTTGACGAAGTGATAGATGTCGCCGTGGCTGTCGCGCGCAAAACCGCCGGTGCTGAAAAGCATGACCAGACCGAGCGCGGCAAGCCCCGCAACCATGAGGAGCATGATTTGGACGGCGTGTCTTTGCATCGGCGGCGGTGCGCGGTGCGCGCTTCAGGGAATGACGAGTTTCTGGCCGATCTGGAGTTTGCGCGGATCGTCGATGTTGTTCGCCTTCATCAGTGCCGACTGGGTCGTGTTGAATTTCTTGGCGATGTTGTAGGGGTTGTCTCCCTTCGCGACGGTGTAGGTCTTTCCAGAAGCCGCCGGTGCCTCGATCTTGGGCTCTGCGGCGGGCTGCGGTGCGGCTTGTTTTGGTTCCGCCATAGCCACGGGTTGCGAGGTTTTTTCCACGGGCGCCGCTTCGGCTTGGACAGCGGCTGTTCCAACAATCAGGGCCTGTCCTGTGCGGATGATCGAGCTGCTGTCGAGGTTGTTCGCTTTTTCAAGGGCCTCCACGCTCGTGCCGAACTTCGCGGCGATGCGGCGCAGCGTGTCTCCGGCGACGACCGTGTAGGTTTCGCGTTTGGCTGCGGGCGTTGCGGCGGGTTTCGGTGCGGCGACCGCCTTCACCTCCTCGGGCTCCGGCCTGGCCACTGGCGGCGGCGGGGCGCTTTCGCTGCGCGCCACTTCCGGCGCGGGCGCGGGCGCCTCGGGTTTCACAGGCTTTTCCTTGAACTGGTTGAACGCGTAGATGCCGCCGACCGCCAGGACATGGAGCACAAGGACGACAATGAAGGCCTGCGAGAGCTTCATACTGGGCTCGGACTCGCCGTCGTATTCGTCGATTTCGTTTTGGCTGGAAGCCGCGCGGGCGTGGATGGTTTTGCGCGGGATGATCCGGCGGACGGGCCGCCGCGTGGTGGGTTTTGTTTTTTTGAACATCATGGTTGTTCGGGTGGTTGCGGGTTGAGTTGGTTGACGAGGGTTTTGAAAGTGTTGCCGCGCTCGGCGTAGTTCCTGAACATGTCGAATGAGGAAGTGCCCGGGGAGAAGAGGACGGTGTCGCCCGGGCGGGCGAGCGCGTG
>JBMOIA010000177.1:0-3510 GCA_049317565.1 Terrimicrobiaceae bacterium
GGGTCTCGCGGGTGTTCATGTCCCACATGTATTCGCCCGACCAGCGGAAGGTTTTTCCTGGGACGGTCTGGAGGCCGGCGAGGTCGATGCGGCGGTTTTTGAAAAGCGAGATGTGGTCCGCGGGGAAGTCGTCGCCGACGATGCCGACGAGGTTCACCGGGGAAAAATTCGAGGCGGAAACGGCGCCGTAGGATGCGGAGCCGCCGAGGAGGTTTTTGTGCTCGGCGAGCTGGGTCTTGATGTCATCGAGCGCGATCGAGCCGACAATGAGGACGGACATAGGCGCGGGAGAATGCTGGAGGCGGAATGACCGCGCGAGAAAAAAACCGCTCTCCGGTGCGAGCGGAACGGGCCTCAGTAAGAGTCCGGATAAATGCGGCTGTAGTCGTAGCGGGTTTCGAAGCCCAACTCGGGAGGAAACTCCGAGTAGCCCGAATTGATCCAGGGGATGTCGCTGCGATACGGGGGATAGTAAGTCCCTTTGTGGGTCGGGAACGGGAAGAGGGCGACCTCGTAGATTCCGAAACCCAAACGCGCCAAAACGCGCCCGGTTCCGCGCACGAGTCCGTAGCTCCAGGCGGCGGCATTTCCTTCCAGATCGTTGATCAAGGAAAGCTGGAATGGGATTTCGGTGATTCCAAAAGCGATGTTCCCGATTCCACGCCCGAGCTTGCGGGTCGGTCCCTGATCCGAGGCCGGCGGGGCTTGGATGTCGGCAAATGCCAGCGCGCTAGTCGCAAGGAGGGCCAGGGAGACTGTGAGAATCCTCATGTCGCTCTTAAAATGGTTCACGAATGGCCAGACAAGCAAAAACTGGCGGGCTCGGCGGTCGGAGCGGGTTTGATTTTCCAATTCGAGATGGCCCAGCCGGGTGCGCCGCGAGAAGCTTTTCATTGAAACCGGTCCGGCGAGGGTGCAGGTTCCTGCGCGCAGCGGGGCGTAGCTTAGCCTGGTAGAGCGCCTGGTTTGGGACCAGGAGGTCGGAGGTTCGAATCCTCTCGCCCCGATTTTTTTCTTGGGCTGGATTGGCAGTGAGCGGAGTGCTTAGGCTGGCGGGGTGGAATCCGCCCGATTGCAGGAAATGCCCGTGTCCGACCGTCCGCGCGAGAAGGCGGAGCGTTTGGGTTTCGGGGCGTTGTCGGATGCCGAGTTGCTGGCGATTTTCATCCGCACCGGTGTGCCGGGGCGCAACGCCCTGCAGGTGGCGTCGGATTTGTTGAGGGATTGCGGGGGATTCACGGAATTGGCGCGCCGGACTCCGGCGGAGATTCGCAGGAAGTCGAAGGGCATCGGGCCGGCGAAGTCGCTGGAGATGGCGGCGGCGTTCGAGATCGGAAAAAGGTTGGCGCGCGGGGACGGGGTGGCGCCGCTACTCGACACGCCGGCGAGGGTCTTCGAGGTCTTCGGTCCGGAGATGGTTTCGTTGCGGCAGGAGTCGCTGCGCGTTTTGCTGCTCGATGCGAAGTTGCGTTTGGTCCGTGCCGAGGAAATTGCGCGGGGGTCGGTCAACGAGTGCCTCGCGCATCCGAGGGAAATTTTCCGACATGCGGTGGTCCATAGCGCCTATGCGGTGGTGGTCTTGCACAACCACCCGAGCGGGGACCCCTCGCCGAGCGCCGCGGATCATCGGGTCACGAAAAATCTGCTCGAGGCGGCGCGGTTGCTGCAAATCAACCTGCTTGACCACATCATCCTTGGCTCGCCTGATGGCGGGAGGACGCCTTACTTTAGCTTCCGGGAAGCGGGACTCGTATGAAAATCCATCCAACAGCGATTGTGTCGCCCACGGCGCGCCTTGCCGATGATGTGGAGATCGGCGCCGGCGCGATCATCGGGGATGGCGTGGAGATCGGTCCCGGCTGCGTGATTCAGGCTCGGGCGGTGGTCGAGGGCGGGACGAAAATGGGCAGCGGGAATTTTGTCGGGTATGGCGCGGTGATCGGCGCCCCGCCGCAGGACTACGCGCACACGCCGGAGGTCCAAAGCGGTGTGTTGATCGGCGACAACAACCGGATCCGCGAATACGCGACGATCCACCGCGGGACCAAGGAGGGGACGCTCACGAAAGTCGGCAACGGGTGTTTCCTCATGGTCGGATGCCATCTCGGGCACAATGCCGAGATCGGCGACTCGGTGGTGCTGGTGAACAATGTGCTGCTCGCCGGGTATGTGCAGGTGGGAGACGGCGCGGTGCTCGGTGGAGGGTCCGTATTCCACCAATTCATGCGAATCGGCAAAAAGGCGATGGTCTCCGGAGGATCGCAGTTCAACAAAGACATCCCGCCCTACACGATGGCCAAGCTCTACAATATTCTGGCCGGGCTGAATGTGGTCGGGTTGCGCCGGGCGGGGATTTCCGCCGAGTCGCGTGCGGATTTGCAGCGGGCGTTCCACCTGATTTTCCGGGGGAACCAAACGATCAGCGCGGCTCTCGATTCCGCGCGGGAAAGGCAGTGGGGGCCGGAGGCGACGGAGTTTCTGGATTTTGTGGCGTCGTCCAAGCGCGGTTGCTGCACAACGCACCGTTCGCGGCAGCAGTCGAACGAGCAGGAGGAAGGGTGAGTCCGGCGGGGGGATCAAAAAGAGGATTCACGGTGCGCGCGGGCGTGGTAGTCGTTCGGAAATGAGAATTCTTTCGGGAATCCAACCCTCGGGGGTGCCGCATCTGGGAAACTATTTCGGGATGATGCGCCCGGCGATCGAGCTCCAGGAACGCGGCGAGGCGTATTACTTCATCGCCGACTATCATGCGTTGACGACAGTGCGCGATCCCGAGGCGTTGCGGCGCAACACGCGGGAATTGGCGATCGATTTTCTCGCGTGCGGCCTCGATCCCAAGCGGTCGGTTTTTTTCCGGCAATCGGATGTCCCGGCGGTGGCCGAGTTGGCGTGGATTTTGAGCACGGTGACTCCGATGGGGTTGCTGGAGCGCTGCCATTCCTTCAAGGACAAGACCACGCGCGGCATCGCGGCATCGCACGGGCTTTTCGCCTACCCGGTGCTGATGGCGGCCGACATTTTGCTTTATGACAGCGACCTCGTTCCCGTCGGGCGCGATCAGAAGCAGCACCTCGAGGTCACACGCGATATCGCGATCAAGATGAACGAGGCCTATGGGGAAATTTTCAAATTGCCCGAGCCGGATATCCGGGACGAGTCGGCGGTGGTTCCCGGGACGGATGGCGAGAAGATGAGCAAGAGCTACAGCAACACGATCGACATCTTCGCGCCGGAGTCCGCGATGCGGAAAAAGATCATGGGCATCAAAACCGATTCCACGCCGGTCGAGTCCCCCAAGCCGCTCGAGGGTTCCGCCATCCTCGCACTGCACCGGTTGGTGGCCTCACCCGCGCAGCAAGCCGAGATGGAAGCGGGGTTCCGGGCCGGCGGGGTCGGATATGGGGATTTCAAGAAAAGGTTGTTCGAGGCGGTCTGGGAATTTTTCGCTCCGCTGAGGCGCCGGCGGGAGGAGTTGTTGGCCGAGCCGAACTATGTTGACGAGGTGCTTGC
>JBMOIA010000178.1:0-3503 GCA_049317565.1 Terrimicrobiaceae bacterium
GGGACCGGCCGGCATTTTCGCGGAAGGATGCGAGCGGGGTTTTCCAGCCGACGGGGTTTCGGGAACTTTATGAAAAGGGTCTGAATTTGGCGTCGGCGCTGATCGCGCTGGGGGTGCGGGCGCGGGACCATGTGGGGATTCTTTCGGACAATCGCTTGGAATGGATCATTGCGGATTACGGGATTCTTCTCGCGGGGGCGGCGGATGTGCCGCGGGGGACGGATGTGACGGACGGGGAGTTGGTTTACATCCTCGGGCATTCGGATGCGGTGGCGGTGTTCGTGGAGAACACGGCGATGATGGAGCGTGTGCTGAAGCGGCGGGAGGAGCTTCCGAATGTTCGCGAGGTGGTGCTGATGGCGCCGGCGGATCAAGTGCCGGAGGGGGTGAGGAGGCTGGGGGATTTGCTGGAGGATGGCGCGCGGCGGCGGGCGGCGGGGGACCGGAGCGCGGAGGAGCGGGCGGCGGGTGTGGCCCCGGAGGATTTGTGCACGATCATTTACACTTCGGGCACGACGGGGACGCCGAAGGGGGTGCAGTTGACGCATGCGAACATGTGCTCGCAGCTGCGGAACCTGCCGCTGGATTTGCGCGCGGGGGACCGGGCGCTCTCGATCCTGCCGGTGTGGCACAGCTACGAGCGGGGGTTCGAGATGCTGTGCATCGCGCACGGTGTTGGGACTTCCTACACAAGCCTGCGGGCGATCGGGGAGGATTTGAAAACGGTGAAGCCGACGGTGATGGCCTCGGCCCCGCGGCTCTGGGAGAATTTGTATCTGAAAATCCTGGCGAATGTGGAGGCGGCGCCGCCGGCGCGGCGGAGGATGTTCCATCTGGCGTATCGGGCGACGAGGAATGCAAGGTTGGCGCGGGCGTTTTTCCGCGGGGAGCTGCTGGACACGCAGGGGAGGGGATTTTCGGAGAAGGCGGGGTTGGCTTTCCAGAATGCCGGGCGCTGGCTTGCGTGGGCGCCGGTGGCGCGGTTGCTCGACGGGTTGGTTTTGAAAAAAATCCGCGCGGTGGTGGGCGGGGAATTCCGGGGAACGATTTCAGGCGGCGGGGCGCTGCAGCCGCATGTGGACGAGTTTTTCAATTTCATAGGGATTCCTGTGCTGGAGGGCTATGGCATGACCGAGACCTCGCCGGTGCTGGCGGTGCGGACTTGGGACGATCTGGTGATCGGCACGGTGGGGCCGGCATATCCCGAGACGGAGGTGCGGATCGTGGATTTGCAAACCGGGGCGGTGCTTTATCCGGATGGGCGGCGGCCGGGCGGCGGGCGCGGGTTGCGCGGCGAGATCCATGTGAAGGGACCGCAGGTGATGCGGGGATATTACAAGAATCCGGAGGGCACGGCGCGGGTGTTGCGCGACGGGTGGATGAACACCGGCGACATCGGGATGGTGACATTCAACGATTGCCTGAAAATCCTCGGGCGCTCGAAGGAGACGATCGTGCTGCTCAACGGCGAGAATGTGGAGCCGGTGCCGATCGAGGCGAAGCTCGCGCAGTCGGAATTCGTGGACCAGGTGATGGTGGTCGGGCAGGACGAGAAGGCGCTCGGGGCGCTGGTGGTGCCGAGCTTGGAAGCGTTCCGCAAGGCGGGCGTGGGGGCGGTGGCGATGGGCGATCTGGCCTCCTCGGAAAAGGCGCGGCAGATCATGGAGGGCGAGGTGAAGCGGTTGGTCTCGGGCGAAACGGGCTTCAAGCCGTTCGAGCGGATCGCGCACTGGAGGTTTTTGCCGAAGGCGTTCGAGGTCGGTGACGAGATGACGAACACCTTCAAGCTCAAGCGGCATGTGATCGCGGAGCGGTATGCCGGGTTGGTGAAGGAAATGTTCGAGTGAGGGGCGGCTTGCTCGAAATTTGTTTGAATGCCGGGGCATCGGTTTGGGATAACGCGCAGCGATGAAAACCCTGCTTCTCATTCTTCCTGCCGTCCTTCTCATTGGTTGCTCCGGTCCGGGTGGTCCCGCGCAGCGCGCCGGGGCGGCCGTGGACAACGCGATGTATAAGGTCGGGGAGGGCATCTCGCACGTTGGAGAGAAGATCGAGGACTCGGCCAATCCGTGACACGCCCGCTGGCGGCGCTGGCCGCGGTGGCGGCGTTGTTTTTCACCGCAGGGTGCAAACCCAAGTCCGACGCCTTGGTCGTCGGCATGGAATTGTCCTACCCGCCGTTCGAGACGATTGATCCGTCCGGCCAGCCGACCGGCGTGAGCGTGGACATGGCATACGCGCTCGGCGAGCGGCTCGGGAGGCCGGTGGTGATCGAAAACATTCCGTTCACGGGGTTGATCCCCTCGCTCAAGACCGGGAAGATCGATTGCATCATTTCGTCGATGACCGACACGCCGGAGCGACGGGGGTCGATCGATTTTTCGGAGCCGTATTTGTCCACCGGGCTCGCGTTGCTGGTGCCCAAGGGCTCGGATGTGGACTCGGTGGCGGAGCTCGACCAGCCCGGAAAAACCGTGGCGGTGCGGCAGGGAACGACCGGCGAGGTTTGGTCGCGCGCCCATATCAAAAACGCCCAAATTCTCGCGCTCGAAAAGGAATCCGCGGCGGTGATGGAGGTGGTGCAGGGGAAGGCGGACGCGTTTCTCTACGACCAGATGAGTGTTTGGGAAAACGCGCGGCGGCATCCGGAGAAAACGCAGGCTGTGTTGCAGCCGATCCGCGAGGAGAAGTGGGCGATCGGATTGCGCCAGGGTGATGACGCCTTTCGCGAGCAAGTGAATGCGTTTCTGAAGGAATTCCGCGCCGGGGGCGGCTTCGAGCGCTTGGGGGAAAAATATCTCAGCGAGCAGAAGAAAGCGTTCCGCGAACAGGGGATTGAGTTTTATTTTTGAGGGCGGGCCGGCCTTTGTCCTGTCCGGACAGCCCATTCAGAAAACAACCACTCATGGACACCGATGGGCACTGATAAAAACCCGGAGCGACCCGCATCGTGGTTGCGAAATGGATTCTTCTTTTCAACGATTGTTTCTCCTGGAGCATCGTTTTCCAGAAAACGGCGACATTGTCGCCTGAGGCTTGGGATGGCACGGAGGCCATCCCTCCGGCAGGTTTTTTGCGAGCGGCATTTGAAGGCCGTTTCGGCGTCCGCGACGGGAAATCGTGCGTAGCGGGATTCAGTGGCGGCGGGCGGGGCGGCGTTGGTTGGCGGGGAGGAGGCGCTGCTCGGTGAAGCGGGCGAGGCGGACGAACGGGAGCCCGATCAAGAGGTAGAACGCGGCGACGAGGAGCCCGGCGCCGAAGTAGTCGAAGGTTTGCGTGGCGATCTGCTTGTAGGCGCCGGTGAGGTCGATGAGGGTGACCATCGAGACGAGCGAGGAATCCTTGAGGAGGGAGATGAAGTCGTTGGTGACGGGCGGGAGGACGAGGCGGAAGGATTGGGGCATGACGACATGGAGGAGGCCCTGGCGGTGGGTCATGCCGAGGGCGCGGGCGGCTTCCATCTGGCCTTTCGGGATGGCGAGGAGCCCGGCGCGGTAGTTTTC
>JBMOIA010000179.1:0-3501 GCA_049317565.1 Terrimicrobiaceae bacterium
AGGATGTGCTCGGTGCCGACATAGGAATGCTGGAGGCTTTTCGCCTCCTTGCCCGCGAGCGCGAGGACCTTCTTCACACGAGGCGTGTAAGGGATGTTCCCGACCATCTTGGTCTCGGGGCCCGAGCCGACTTGTTTCTCGACCTCCATGCGGACGGTCTCGAGGTCGAGGCCCATTTTTTGGAGGACATTGACGGCGACGCCCTGGCCGAGCTTGATGAGGCCGAGGAGGAGGTGCTCGGTGCCGACATAGTTGTGGTTGAAGCGGTCGGCCTCCTTGCGGGCAAGGGCGAGGACCTGTTGGGCGCGGGGAGTGAAGTTGTTCATCATTGGTTCTCCGGCGGGGCCGGGGTGGCGAGCCTGAGGCGCGCGATGTCCGGCTGCGGGACTTGGGAGAGTTTTGCGCGGATGATGGTGGCGCGCAAGGCGTCTCGTTCCTCGGACGACATTTTCTGGAGTTGCGCGCCTTTCTGCAGATGGGCGGGCTGGGTCTCTATGAACAGCTCGTCCACGGGAAAACGGTGGGCATCGGGGAACACGGCGAGGTCGATCCCGAGCTTGATGATGGAAAGAAGATTCAGGGCCTCCTTCGAGGAGATCGAGTAGGAATGGCAGAGCAGGCCGTAGGCGCGGCCGATCTGGTCGTGGAGCGTGACGGACTTCCGCTGCGCAAGGAGGGCGCGGGCGTTTTGCTCGTGGTCGATGATTTGTTCGATGACGCGGTTGAGGCGGCCGATGATTTCGGCCTCCGCCTCGCCGAGGGTGGTTTGGTTGGAAACCTGGAAGAGGTTGCCCATGGCCTCGGTGCCTTCGCCGTGGAGGCCGCGGACGGCGAGGCCGATTTTGTTCACCGAGTTGATGATTTTGTTGATCTGCTCGCCCATGACGAGGCCCGGGAGGTGGAGCATGGCCGAGGCGCGCATGCCGGTGCCGACATTCGACGGGCAGGCGGTGAGGTAGCCGAGCTGGGTATCGTAGGCGAAGTCGAGTGTGGACTCGAGTTCGGAATCCACGCGGTCGATCATCGAGTAAACATTGTCGAGCTGGAGTCCGGTGCGGATGGCCTGCATGCGGAGGTGGTCCTCCTCGTTGACCATGACGCTGAGGGATTGCGGGGCGTTCATGACGACGGCGCTGCCGACGCCCTTCGCGGCGTGCTCGCGGCTGATGAGGTGGCGCTCGACGAGGACCTGTTTTTCAAGGGGCGAGAGGGCTTCGAGATTCTCGGAGTAAGAGTCCGCCATCTCGGGCAGGTGTTCCACGGCCTCCTTGACGAGGTTCATGACCTCGAGGCGCTCGGCTTTTTTCGCCCAGCCGGGGAATGGTTTGTTGCGGAGGTTGCGGGCGAGGCGGACGCGGCTCGAGACGACGATCTGGCGGTTCGGACCATCGCCCGAGAGCCACTCGCCGGTGTTCGCGATGATGCGGGAAAATTTCATGGCGCGGTGCCGGCCTCCGCCTGGCGGATTTCGTCACGGAGCTTGGCGGCGAGTTCGAATTCCTCGGCTTCGACGGCCTTGGCGAGGTCGTCCTGCAAGGCGCGGAGTTTTTCGTCCTGCTCGCGGGATTGGCGGAATGCGGCGGGGACCTTGCCGACATGGGCGGTGCCCTTGTGCATGTTTTTCAACATCGGCGCGATCGAGTCGGCGAAAACGGTGTAGCAATTGCTGCACCCGAGGCGGCCGGTTTTTTTGAAATCCGACTGGGTGAATCCGCAGACCGTGCATTTGACGGCGGCGGGTGTCTTTTCAATCTCCTGCGATGCGCCGAGACCGAGGAGGAGGTCGGCGAGCGCGAAGCCTGTCGGGTCGTTGACGCCCTTCTCCTTCGAGCAGCCTTCGCAGAGATTCACCTTCTGCATTTTCCCGTCCACGATTTGCGTGAGGAAAACGGTGGCCTCCTTCGATTGGCAAACATCGCACTGCATTCTTATTTATAGATCGGCGTGCCTGTGGCGGCTGTCAATTCGCTGAACCGCCCCATGAGCCGCTGTGTGACAGGGCCCGGGCGGCCGTCGCCGATCGGGCGGGTATCGAGGCGCACGGCGGGAATGACCTCGGCGGCGGTGCCGGTGAGGAAGCATTCGTCGGCGGTGTAGATGTCGTAGCGGGTGAGCATCGGCTCGCGGACTGTGATGCCGAACTCCGCGGCCATTTCAAAAACGACGCCGCGCGTGACGCCTGCGAGCGCGCCCGAGGCGATGGGCGGGGTGAGGATTTCGCCGTTTTTGACGATGAACACATTGTCGCCGGTGCACTCGGAGACGAATCCCTGCTCGTTGAGCATGAGGCCCTCGCCGGCGCCCGCGTGCTGGGCCTCGATCTTGGCGAGGACATTGTTGAGGTAGTTGAGGGATTTCACCATCGGGCTCAGCGCGCCGTGCGGGATGCGACGGGTGGCGCAGGTGACGATTTCCAGGCCGTTCTGGTATTTTTCCTTCGGGTAAAGGGTGATCGCCGAGGCGATGATGATGGTGGTGGATTTCGGGCAAAGGTAGGGGTTGAGGCCGAGGTCGCCCACGCCGCGCGTGACGACGAGGCGGATGTAGCCGTCGCGCAGGTTGTTTTGGCGGATGGTTTCGAGGGTGGCCTCGGTGACGGCGGCCTTGTCCATGCCGATGTCGAGGGCGATGGCGCGGGCCGAGTGGAAGAGGCGGTCGATGTGCTCGTCGAGGCGGAAGACGCGGCCGTTGTAGAAGCGGATACCTTCAAAAATGCCGTCGCCGTAGAGGAGGCCGTGGTCGAAGACCGAGATCTTGGCGTTCGCCTTGTCGCAAAATTCGCCGTCTATGTAGATTTTCATTCGGAAAAGCGGGATCGTTTGAGCGGGCGAACCTATCGGCGCGCCGGGGGAACCACAAGCCCGCGGAGCGGCGGGATTTTCAAGATGCCGTGGCGTCGGACTCTTCCGGTTCGACGCGTTTCCAATTTTGCTCCGGGAAAAAGGGGAGGGGACCGCTGTGGAGGCGGAGAAGGCCGCCGAGGCCGAGCGTGGCGCGGTAGGGTTGGAAGTCCATTTTGATCACGCGGCCGGTTTGGGTTTCGAAATGTTTGCGAAGGTCATCGAGTTTCCATGTGCCTTTCGCGGCGGGTTGGATGGATTGCCATTTGATGTCGCCGACGATCCAGCCGGCGGTGGCCATGGACGGGGGGAGATGCACGATGCGGCCGCGGAGGTTTTGCGTGCCGTTCTTCTCCGGTTCGACCTCGATGACGCAGCCGGCGAAGCGATCTCCAACACGCTCCCAGCGGCCTTCGAGCGAGCCTTCACCTGAGAACAGGAACGGGATGAAGTCGAGCATGGGGCGGGGATTTGCCCAGATTCTGAGGCGGGGCGGCGTGGAGGGCACGGAGAAATTTCAGCGGGCTGGGGAAAGGGTTGATTGCGGAGCGGGGCGGGAATTAGGGTGCGGGGATGGCGGTAGAGCGTTGGTCCTCGCGTTTGGGGGTGATCATGGCCGTGGCCGGGAGCGCGGTCGGGCTGGGGAATTTTTTGAGGTTCC
>JBMOIA010000180.1:0-3485 GCA_049317565.1 Terrimicrobiaceae bacterium
TGTTCCCTTGGTTCGTAGGGACGGCGCCTGCGGCGCCTGAAGTTTGGGCGGCGACGGCCTCCAGCTCGTAGAGTCATACGGCTCGGAGAGAGCGCCGCCCTCCATTTTGAAAATCCTTCGCGACTCCGCGGCTTCGCGGGAGACCCTTACACTTTGGGTTTGTAAACGAGCAGGCGGAGGCCGTTGAGGCAGACGAGGACGGTGCTGCCTTCGTGGCCGATGACGCCCATGGGGAGCGGGAGGTTGATGCCGAAGGCGGCGATGAGCAGGACGACAATGACGCCGCCGGCGAAGGTGAGGTTCTGAAACAAGACGCGCCTGGCGTGGCGCGCCATGCCGAGGAGGAGCGGGACATTCTCGAGCTTGTCGCCCATCAGGACGACATCGGCGGTTTCCATGGCGATGTCGGTTCCGGCCGCGCCCATGGCGAGGCCGATATCGGCGGTGGCCAGGGCGGGGGCATCGTTCACGCCATCGCCCACCATCATCACGCGGCCGGATTTTTTGAGTTCCTTGATGGCGGCAACCTTGTCGGCGGGGAGCAATCCGGCGCGGACCTCGTCCACGCCTGCCTCGGCGGCGATGGATTCGGCAACGGCCTGCTGGTCGCCAGTGAGCATGACGACTTTTTTCACGCCGGTGGCGTGGAGGCGGCGGACCATGTCGGCGGCGCCGGGGCGGAGGGTGTCGGCCAGCGCGAGCACGGCGAGGGCGGTGACGGCATCGCCTTCGCGCGAGCCGATCCACACGCAGGTGCGGCCCTTTTTTTCGAGAGGTGCGGACTGCAACGCGAGGGCATCGGTATTGGCGGCGTTCAATTCGGCGAAAAACCTGCCGCTGCCCGCGACGAGGCGCTTGCCGAGGACGGTGGCTTCGGCGCCCTTGCCGGGGGTTGATTGGAAATCGGTGGCATCGGGGAGTCGGAGTCCGAGCGATGCCGCGCTGCGGACGATGGCGTGGGCGAGGGGATGCTCGGATTTCGATTCAAGCGCGGCGGCCTGCGAGAGGATGTCGAGCAAGGCGGGCGGGAGCTTGGAATCGAGGGCGTGGGCGGCTGTGGCGTCGGCGATGTGGGTCACGACCGGGCGTCCTATGGTGAGGGTTCCTGTTTTGTCGAAGGCCACGATGTCGATTTGCGCGGTGCGCTCGAGGTGCGAGCCGCCTTTGATGAGAATGCCGCGCCGCGCCGCGCCGCCGATGGCCGAGAGAACAGTCGCCGGCGTGCTGATGATGAGCGCGCAGGGCGAGGCGACGACCATCACGGTCATCGCCTTGTAGAACGCCTCGGTGAAGGGGGACCAGCCGGCGAGGAAAGGGACGAGGAACACAAGCGCGGTGAAGGCGATCACGCCGGTGGCGTAGTATTGCTCGGCGGTTTCGAGGAACCGCTGGGTGCCGGATTTTTCCGCCTGCGCTTCTTCGACGAGTTTCACCATGCGGGCGAGGGTGGAGTCCTCGGCGCGCTTGCCGACGCTCATTTCCATGCCGCCGCTTTGGTTGAGGGTTCCGGCGAAGAGCGGGCTGCCGGCGGTTTTGCTGACCGGCATGGATTCTCCGGTGAGGCTGGATTCGTCCACATGGCCCGAGCCTTCGACGACGGTGCCATCGACGGGCACATGCTCGCCGGGGCGCAGGAGGACGACCTCGCCCACTTGCAAATCCTCCACGCGGACGAGTTCGGTCGAGCCGTTGCGGCGCACGAGGGCTTTTTCGGGGCGGAGTTTCAGGAGCGAGTGGATCGCCTTTTGTGTGCGCTGGAGTGCGTAGCTTTGGAGGACATTCGAGAAGGAGAAGAGAAAGAGGAGGAGCGCGCCCTCGAACGGCTGGCCGACGATTCCTGCGCCGATGGCGGCGAGGACCATGAGCACATCCACATCGAGCACGCCGCCGCGCAGGGAGGCGATGGCCGAGCGCACGCCCTGCTGTCCGCAGAAAACATAGGCGCCGGCGTAGAGGAGCCAGGTCGGCCCGGCCTCGCGGCCGAGTGTGTGCTCCGCGATGAACGAGGCGATGAGGAATGCGAGACCCAGGGCGACGGAGATTTCCTCGTTGAGCGAGCCGGAGGCGATGCGGTTCCAGAGTGGCTGATCGGCGGCGGGGACTTCCGACTGGTAGGGACGCACCTGCGCGCCGAGGGAGCGGATTTTTTCGAGCAGGTTTTTCTCGTCGCCCGCGCGTTCGTCGAAGGTGAGGCACAGCACGCGGCCGATGTAGGTGGCGGTGGCTTTCCGCACGCCGGGGATTTTTTTGACCTTGTTCTCGAGGCGGATCGCGCAGGCCTCACAGGCTTTCCCGTCCAGGCGCAGGGTTCGTTTTTGGAGGGCGGCATCCGGGGCGTGGCTGCCGACGATGCGGCGGAGGTCCTCCTCGCTGAGCGCGGCCGGGTCGAACTCGATTTCGATGGCGGATTTGCCCGGCACCGGCTTCACGCCGATCACTCCGGCGTGGTCGGCGATCGAGCGGGTGGTTTCGCGCAGGGACTCTTCGATGTCCGGCTCGGACGGCATGGCGCGAGGCTACCGGCGGGGGATTATTTGGGAAGCCCGAGCATGCGGCGCGGACGGATTTTGACCACAGAGGACATGGAGGAAGGTTTTCCCGCGAAGGCGCGGAGGCGCGAAGGATTTTTTCTCGCAGGGGCGCAGGGACGCTGAGGAGAAATTCTTTTCTCAACGCCTTTGGACCTTATTTATTGGGGGTGCCCCAGCGTGAGTGGACAATTTTTCTCGGGAATGGCAGCCGGATTGTCGTGTTTTTAGATACGGCGAGATCCGAAACCCTCTCCTTCGCCGTGGTGTTGATCGCGGAGGTTGATGGTGAAGAGGTCTGCGTGACGCGATACGACACGGCTCACTCCCAGCCGCACCGGGATGTTCTTGGGAGGCGGGCGGGCTTGATCGAGAAGGAATGGCTGCTAATTTCCAATAACAAGGATGCTTTCGGCTACGCTGTGGCCGACCTGCGCGCGAACCATGAGCGTTATCTCCAATTCTACCTGCAACATTGAAGCCCCGGTGATCGTCCGCGTTCCAGCGGTCAGGTCCCGTCCGCTGACAGAGAAGGATGCGGAGAAGATTTTGCGCGGGCATGGATTCCACCCCACCACCGCGGCCGAGCGCAAACGCAACGCCAAGTTCCGGCGTCCTGCGGAAAGTTGGGACTGATTGTTTCTCCCGCGAAGGGAGGGGATGCTCTCACGGCGGCACGGGGATCACGGCGGAAGAATTTCTCCTCAGCGTCCCTGCGCCTCTGCGAGAAAAAATCCTTCGCGGCTTCGCGGGCCATTGCGGAGGAGGTGGGTATTATTTCGAGAGCTCGAGCATGCGGCGCACCGAGCGCTCGGCGCGGGCGCGGATGTCCTCGGGGATGTGGATTTGCGGTTCGAGGTTCGCGAGGCAGTCGCGGAGTTTTTCCAGAGTGTTCATCTTCATGTAGCGGCAGTCCGCACACGCGCAGGCATCGGTGGGACCCGGGATGAAATTTTT
>JBMOIA010000181.1:0-3463 GCA_049317565.1 Terrimicrobiaceae bacterium
TTCGTCAAAGGCACCCACCCCGCGGCCGCGCAGGTCCGCCTCGCCGCACACGATGCCTACAAGCGCCTCCTTGGTTTCGCCATGGAGGGCGAGGCCCGCGTGTTTTTCAAAAAGCGCGCCGACGAGGAGGCCATCCGCGTCTTCACCGAAAACCTCCGCGAACTCCTCCTCGCCTCCCCGCTCGGCCAGAAAACCATCCTCGCGCTCGACCCCGGCTTCCGCACCGGCTGCAAGCTCGCCGTCCTCGACCCCCAAGGCACCCTCCTCATGCACGAGGTCGTCTATCCCGAAAAAGGGGCCCGCGACCGCGCCGAAGCCGCCGAGGCCGTCAAATCCATCGCCGCCCGCCACAAGGTCGAAGCCATCGCCATCGGCAACGGCACCGCCTCCCGCGAGACCGAGGCGTTCATCCGCGCGCTCGGCCTGCCCGCCTCCATCGCCGTCGTCGTTGTCAGCGAGTCCGGCGCCTCCGTGTATTCCGCCTCCGAGGCCGCCCGCGAGGAATTCCCGAACCTCGACCTCACCGTCCGCGGCGCCATTTCCATCGGCCGCCGGCTCATGGACCCGCTCGCCGAACTCGTCAAAATCGACCCGAAATCCATCGGCGTCGGCCAATACCAGCACGATGTGGACCAGTCCGCCCTCAAGCGCTCGCTCGACGACACCGTCGTCTCCTGCGTGAACCATGTTGGCGTGGAACTCAACACCGCCAGCGCCCACCTCCTCGCCTATGTCTCCGGCCTGAACACCCGCACCGCGAAAGGCATCGTCGACCACCGCTCCTCCCGCGGCCCCTTCAAATCCCGCGCCGAACTCCTCGAGGTCCCCGGCCTCGGCCCGAAGGCCTACGAGCAGGCCGCCGGCTTCCTCCGCATCCGCAACGGCGCCCACCCGCTCGACGCCAGCGCCGTCCACCCCGAACGCTACCCCCTCGTGGACCGCATGGCCGCCGACCTCGGCTGCTCCGTCACCGAACTCCTGGCGAACCCCGCCCGCCGCTCCGCCATCAAACCGGAAAACTACGCCACCGAAGAAGTCGGCCTCCCCACGCTCCGCGACATCCTCGCCGAACTCGCCAAGCCCGGCCGCGACCCCCGCAAGCAATTCGAGGCATTTTCCTTCTCCGACCAGGCCATGAAAATCGGGGACCTCAAACCGGGCATGAAACTCCCCGGCATCGTCACGAATGTCGCCGCCTTCGGCGCGTTCATCGATGTCGGCGTCCACCAGGACGGCCTCGCCCACATCAGCCAACTCTCCGACCAATTCGTCAAAAACCCCGCCGATGTCGTGAAGGTCGGCCAGAAAGTCCAGGCCACAGTCCTCGAGGTGGACCTCGACCGCAAACGCATCAGCCTTTCCCTGAAAACCAACGCCCAGCCCGGACCCAAGCCCGCCGGCGGCCAGCGCCCGGGCGGCCCGGCCGGCCCATCGCGCCCATCCCGCCCCGAACCCGCCACCGATTGGTTCACCGCCGCCCTCAACCGCAAGAATTGAAAATTCCCAGCGGCGTGGTTTTCCGCCAAAAATAGCTGCGCCTTTTATCGACCTTAAAAAATTCGCGGAAAATCATTTGCCGAACTTGCAAATCCACCGCGAGGAGCGAGTGTCCCCGCGTGCAATTTTTAGGGAACGCAGGGGGAATTATTGAAGTTACAGAATAGACCGCACCTCTCGCTCCGCTCCCCCACCGGCAAAAGCTTCCTGGACTTCCGCATCTCGCGGCGCTTCGCGAAAGTCTCCGCCCTTGCCGCAACCACCTCCGCACTCGCGCTCCTGATGGGCCTCTGGTGGATGCACGCCCGCGCCGACTCCCTCCGCGGCGGCATCGGGCGAGGGTTCGAGTTGCGCGAAGGTCCCTGGGGCCACATCAGCGCGAAGCCCGTCCTCATCAAGCCGCCCGCCGAAACCTTCGACCCCGATTTCAAACTCGGGAATGGCATTTGGTATTTCGAAAAAACCTCGCCGCACGCGCTCTCCGGCATCCTGCGCGATTGCGGTCTCACGCAAGAACAGGCCGATGCCGCCCTCTCCACGCTCGAGCCCGTGCCGAACGCCCCACACCTCGTCAGCATCGACCCGCCCCGAGGCCTCGTCCCCTCCCTCGACCCCGAAACCCGCTCGCGCCTCTACTCCCGCCTCGCACGGCTCGACGCCAATTTCGCCCAGGCCCAACCCTTCCGCATGCGCGCGGACCACCTTGAGGACTGGCTCGGGGCGAAAAGCTTCGATCCCGAACTCGCCGCCACCGTCCGCAAACTCCTCTGGCGCTCGGGCGACACGCTCCTCTTCTCCGATTACAACCTCGTCGCCGCAGGAATCCCCGATCCCGCCGCCCGCGTGGAGTTCCAGCGGAACCTCGCCCAAAAAGTCTCGCTCCTCGCCACGCTCAATGTGCCGGCCGGTTCGGATGTCGAAGGCCTCGTGGAATATTGGGGCGCCGGCGGCTCCGAAGAAACGGTGCGCCCCATCCTCGAAGCCGCAGCCGCAGCCGGCGGGGCGCAGGTCGGCATCGCCGATCTCCTCCGCCCCTTCGCCCGCGAACACCTGAACCGCTTCCCCGAACGCGAACAGCTCGAAAAATCCCCGCCCGCCTGCCATTGGTCCACATTCAACTTCTTCACCCACGGCGCGCCGGACGATTCCTTCCACACCGCCGCCGGCGTGGAGGCCGAACTCGAAAAAAACTACTCCAAGCTCCCGGAAGCCGCCCAACCGCGCTTCGGCGACATCGTCCTCCTCAACGAGCCCGGCGGCACCTCGATCCATTCCGCCGTCGTGATTGCCGGCGACATCGTCTTCACGAAGAACGGCCCCTCAGCCGCCACGCCCTGGGTGCTCTCGACCGTCTCGGAAATGAAGGCGTTCTACCCAGTTGGCATGCCCCTCATCGCAGCCTATTACCGCCCCAACCCCGCCATCCCCGACCGCGCGAATTGAACCCCCCGCTTTCCCACTTCCATCCAGCCCGCCACGCGTTCATCGTGACCGCGTGAATCCGGAATTTCCGAAACGCGACCTCGAAGCCATCTGGGCCCCCTGGCGCGTGGAATATTTCCAGGCCGAACACCGCACCGGCGTCGACTTCCTCTCCGAGGCCGCCGCCACCCATGATGATGCAGCGCATCTGGTCGTCACCCGCCGACCCACCGCCTTCCTCATCATGAACAAATACCCCTACTCGGCCGGACACCTCATGGCCGTGCCGAACCGCCGCGTCCACAACATGGCGGAAGTCACGCAGGACGAAATCCTCGATCTCTGGCAACTCGCCATCCACGCCCAGCGCCTCCTCGAGATCGCGGTAAAAGCCCAGGGATTCAACATCGGCTGGAACCTCGGAAAAGCCGGCGGCGCCGGCGTCGAGAACCACATCCACATCCACATCGTCCCCCGCTGGAACGGCGACTCGAATTTCATCGCCGTCATCGGCGGCACCCGCGTCATCCCCGAAGGCCTCCGC
>JBMOIA010000182.1:0-3427 GCA_049317565.1 Terrimicrobiaceae bacterium
TCGAAGATCGAGGTGGAGCGCAAAGGGGCGGTCCGCCGCGCCAAGCTCAACTACCTTCGCTTGCGCAAAGGCAAGTCCGCGACCACCGTCAAGGACCGCGCCGAGCGCGCTTGAGCGTTTCGCACATTTCTTCAAAGAAACACGCCCTCCACGGGCGTGTTTTCTTTTTGTCCAAGGTTGCGTTCCATGCCGTGCACACTTGACCACGAGCGCCGCCTGGCTACGCAGGGCTTCCGCATTGTCGCCGGAATCGACGAAGCCGGGCGTGGACCGTTGGCCGGTCCCGTGGTTGCCGCGGCTGTTGTCCTCCCACCCGGCTTCAGCCTCTCCGGGTTGGACGACTCGAAGAAGCTCACCCCGCGCCGGCGCGAAAAACTCCATGCGGCGCTGATTGCGGATCCTTCGGTGCGCTGGTCGTGCGTCCACAAACCGCCCGCAGAGATCGACCGCCTGAACATCCTCCGCGCCACGCATGCCGCGATGCGCGAGTGCTGGGAGTTGCTTGACCCCCGGCCGGACCATGTGCTCATCGATGGCCTGCCCGTCCCGGATTTTCCTTGTGCCCAAACGGCGCTGGTCGGCGGCGATGCGCTGAGCCTGAGCATCGCCGCAGCGAGCATCATTGCGAAAGTCGAGCGGGACCGTGCGATGGTGGAACTCGACCGCGAGTATCCGGAATACGGTTTTGCGGCACACAAAGGCTATCCAACCGCGGCGCACTTTGCCAAACTGCGCTCTCATGGTCCTTGTCCGATCCACCGCCGAAGTTTTGCGCCGGTTGCGCAGGCGGAACTCCTCTGAAGCCGCCCACATCGCGCTCGGCAGGCGGGGCGAGGCCATGGCCGCGACCCATCTCCGCCGGAACGGGCACAAAATCCTGCGCAAAAATTTCAGCGCCCCGCACGGCGGCGAGGTCGATATCGTTTGCCGCGACAAGCGCCACAACGAACTCGTTTTCGTCGAAGTCAAAACCCGGTCGTCCGAAAAATTCGGCCGGCCCGGCGAGGCGGTGGACACCAAAAAACGCCGCCTCATCATCCGCGGTGCCATGAAGTGGCTCCGCATGCTGGAAATGCCCGACATCGTTTTCCGCTTCGATATTGTCGAGGTTGTCACCGGCCCCGGTGGCGGGATTTTCCATATCGAAAACGCCTTCAACCTCCCCGGAAGTTCGCCGCTCTGATGCCAGCCAACCCCGCGCAGTCTACAAAAACGCCACCCGTTCCCGGCCAGCGCTGGGTGAGCGACACGGAGCCCGAGTTGGGCCTCGGCATCGTTCTGAAATGCGGGTCCGGCCGCGCCGAGATTTTCTTCCCGGCATCCGGCGAGCACCGCCAATACGCCCTCTCCGGCGCCCCGATCCGGCGCGTCCAGTTTACTGAAGGTGACAAAATCCGCACCCATGCCGGCGCGCTTCTACAGGTGGATTCCATCGATGACGCCGGCGGGCTGCTTACCTACCGCTGCGGCGGCACGGCGGTGGCCGAGGCGGAGCTTTCCGACCACATCGGCTTTTCAAAACCCGAGGAGCGGTTGCTCGCGGGGCAGACCGATGAATTGGAGCGCTTCCGGCTGCGCACCGAGTGCCTGAACCGCCGCCGCGCCCTGCGCCAGAACCCCGCCCGGGGATTCGCCGGCGGCCGCATCGACCTGATTCCGCACCAAATCTCGATTGCCGCGGAAGTGGCTTCCCGCCTGGCTCCGCGGGTCCTGCTCGCCGACGAAGTGGGGCTTGGGAAAACCATCGAGGCCGGCCTGATCCTGCAACGCCTGCACCTGACCGGCCGTGCGGCACGCATCCTGATTCTTCTTCCGCCTGCGCTCATCAACCAGTGGTTCGTCGAAATGTTCCGGCGGTTCCAAATGACCTTTTCGATTTTCGACGAGGAACGCTGCGCCTCGCTCGACGCCTCCGGCGCAAACCCCTTCCTCGACAGCCAACTCGTGATTTGCCCGATCGATTTCCTCTCGGGAAATCCCGCCCGTGCGGCGCAGGCGCGCGAAGCCGGTTGGGACCTTCTCGTGGTGGACGAAGCGCACCACTTGCGCTGGAGTCCTTCCGAGGCGGGTCCCGAATACCAGCTCGTCGAATCCCTCGCCGCCGCCACGCCCGGCGTCCTTCTCCTCACCGCCACGCCCCGCCAGCTTGGCATGGAAGGGCATTTCGCCCGGCTCCGCCTGCTGGATCCGGTCCGCTACTCCGAGCTCGAAACATTCCTCGCCGAATCCAAAAGCCACGAGGCCGTCGCGGCGGCGATCGATGCGATCCTTGCCGGAAAAAAAATCCCCGCGCCGCAGTTGTTCTCAGGCAGCCGGGTGGCGGCCGAATACGAAAAGCTCCGCGCCGGCGACACCTCCGCGCGAGACCGTGTCATTGCGGGACTGCTCGACGAATTCGGCACCGGCCGCGTGATGTTCCGCAACACCCGTGCCGCCCTCGGCAGTTTTCCCAAACGGAAAGCCCACCCCGCACCACTTCCTGCAACTGATGACCCTGTCGGCGCGAAAATCGAGTGGCTTGATTCCAAGCTCCGCGAACTGAAAAAAGAAAAAGTCCTGCTCATCTGCCGTTCGAAGGAACTCGCCGTGGAGGTTCTCGACCGCCTCCAGCAGCGCGTAAAAATCCCCGCCGCCGCCTTCCACGAGGAACTCACCCTGCTGCAGCGCGACCGCAACGCGGCGTTCTTCGCCGAGCCCGATGGGGCGCGCCTCCTCGCCTGCTCGGAGATTGGCAGCGAGGGCCGCAATTTCCAATTTGCGCACCACCTCGTCCTCTTCGATCTGCCGCCCGACCCCGAATTGCTCGAGCAGCGCATCGGCCGCCTCGACCGCATCGGGCAGTCTTCGACCATCCACATCCACATCCCGTTCATTGCTGGCGGCGCCGAGGAGGTGCTCGCGCGCTGGTATCACGAAGGTCTCGATGCCTTCGAAAAAAATCCCCACGCCGCAGCCGAGATGGCGGCGCAGTTTGGCACGCAACTCGCGAAGCTCTTGGAAACATTCGACGCCGCCGCGCTGGATGCCCTGGTTAAAGCCACCGCCGCCGAGAACAAAAAAACCGCCAAGCGCCTCGAGCGCGGGCGCGACCGCCTTCTCGAGTTGAACTCCAACCGCCCGGCGGTCGCCGACCCGCTCATCGAGGCGATCCGGAGGCAGGATGCCGATGTGGAATTCGAGGCGTTCTTCATCCGGATGCTCGACCACCTCGGGGCGGGGGTCGAGGAACTCGGCGGCCGGTCCTACCTCTTGAAATCCGGTCCCGCGCAAAACGCCTCCCTGCCCGGTCTCACGCCCGACGGGGCGATGTTCACCTTCGACCGCGCCCGGGCTCTCGCGCGGGAGGACATCGGGTTCCTCACGGCCGACCACCCGCTCGTGCGTGCCGCCATCGACGCCATCCTCGGCATTGAAACCGGCAACAGCG
>JBMOIA010000183.1:0-3420 GCA_049317565.1 Terrimicrobiaceae bacterium
GCGCCGGAGGGAAAGAGGCGGGATGGGTTGAACCTCGTGGAGGCGGCGGAGAAGCGCGGCTACAAGGTGGTCTACACGCGCGGGGAACTGGAGGCGCTGCCGGAAGGAACGCCGAAGGTGCTCGGGATTTTCGCGGCGGAGGACACTTTCAATGACATTGCCGAGCGGCGGATGCGGGAGACGAAAACGCCGGCGTATGCGCCAGAGGCACCGTCCATCGCGGAGATGGTGCGGGCGGCATTGAGGTTCCTTGCGCCGGGGCCGTTTCTGCTCGTGGCGGAGGAGGAGGGAAATGACAACTTCGGCAACCTCAACAATGCCGATGGCTCTCTGGAAGCGCTGCGGCGGGCGGATGAGGCCTTTGGCGTGGCGTTGGGTTTCATTGAAAAAAATCCCGACACGCTGCTGGTGACGGCGGCGGATAGTTCGGCGGGGGCGATGGATGTGTGGGGTTTTCCGCGTGGCGATGTCCGGGCGATGCTCGCTGTGGCGGGGAGCAAGGATTCGAATGGCGCGCCGTTCAGCATCGCGGCGGATGGCGGACCGTTTTTCGCGAAGCCCGATCGCAATGGGGCAGAACTGCCGTTCGTGGTGACCTGGGGGACGATCAACGACACCTCGGGCGGAATCCTCGTGCGCGCCGCGGGCAGGCATTCCGAAAAAGTGCGCGGGAGTTTCGACAACACGAAAATCTATGAACTGATGCGGTCGGCGCTGTTCGACGGCGGGAATTGAGTGCCATGTTCAATAGTCGGATTTTTCGAATTTGGTTTTTCGGCATGCTGTGCCTGTGGGCGTGGCTGTTTTGGAATTTCAACTCGTTGGGGTTCCTTGCGGAGCATTGGTATTACCCGGCGGTGATGGTGCTGGGGGCGTTCGTGGCGGGGTTGACGCCCGAAGGCGGGGGTGCGGTGGCGTTTCCGGTGTTGAGTGTGTTTTTCCAAATCGACCGCGTGCTGGCTCGCGATTTCAGCCTGATGATCCAGAGCGTCGGGATGACCAGCGCGTCGGTGTTCATTCTCTCGCGGGCCACGCGGTTGGAGCGGGCGGCATTCAAACCCCTGGTGGCGTTCCTGCCGGTGTGTTTTTGCGGGTTCGTGGCCGGGATGTTTTTCCTGCAGGGGATTCCGGTTTATCTGATTCAGGCTTTGTTCCTGAGTCTGATCACGACCTTCACGCTGGCTTATGTGCTCGGGAAGCACCGGGGCGAGGGGAGCGAAATCGGCGCGCTTCGCGGTGTGGATTTTTTTTGGCTGGCGGTGGTGCTTTTCCTCGGGGGGATTTGCGCGAGCCTGTTCGGCACCGGAGCGGACATCCTGATTTACACACTGCTCGTGACGCGGTTCAGGATGCGCGAACGCGTGGCGACCGAGATGAGCATCGTGCTGATGGCGTCGATGAGTCTGCTCGGTTTCGGCTACCGGCATTTCGTGGAGGGCGAGATCTCTGAATACCAGGTGCGGACATGGCTGTGCGCGTTTCCGGTCGTTCTTTTCATGGCGCCGTTCGGGGCGTTTATCCTCTCCCGGATCAATATCGAATGGATGCTGCGCGGGGTGGTTTTATTGAATATTGCGCAGCTCGCGTATTTCAACCTGAACAATCCCTCGTGGGAAAAATTCTGGGCATCGCTGGCATTCTCGGTCGCGCTGATGGCGGTATTCGCCTGGGCGCTGGACCGGATTGCGGCGGGCGGACGCCGGGCGGGGTCAGGCTGAAGCTGCGGGGGCGAGGACGGCGTCGCGCATTCCATGCAGGAGCTTTTTGTCCGCCGGGCAAATCGTGGCGAGCGCGCCGCCGCAGGTTGTGGATTTGTCGCCGACAAAAAAATACGGGCAGAGCCGCACGCGGCCACGCATCGGCACGAGGGAATCCGAGGCCGGGTCGAGGAATTCGGTGTCGAAGAGGCTTCCGGGGTGGAATTCCTGCAGGATGTGCGGTTGGCCGGGGAATGCGGCCAGCGCGGCTTCGAGGGCGGATTGCCAATCGGCCTGCGACAGGTCCGATGCCACCGAAACGCCTCGAGATCCCCACGCGCGCTCGGAGAATCCGCTGACCTTGAGGATCAGGTTGCGGCGTTTTTGGCTGAAGCGGGCGACCTCGGACCACGAGTGGGCCTCGAGGCGCGGCAGCACGGCGTGGCGCGGCAGAGGCTCGGGGTCGGCAAGCCAGGTGTAGGGAATGTTTTTTTGAAGTGCGAGGAACGCGCGCTCGCCGAGTTCCTGGCGCCAAAGGTCCTCGAGCGGTTTCATCCAGAAGAGCGCGAACCAAAGTTTTTCTTCGAGGGCTGGCTTGAACGGCGGGGTCACGGTGAGCGCCTGCGAGCGGATGCCGTCGATGATTTGGGCGGCGGCGGGGACATTCTCGAGGTCGAAGAGTTCGAAAAACCGGTAGAGGTTTTTTTGCCAATCGGGGCGCGGGGTGGCATCGAGCACTCGCCAGTGCGGACCGTCGTTCCGGGTGGAGTTTAATTCCGCGGCGAGCCATTCCATCTCTGGGCGGTAGGTGGCGGCTTCCTCGGAAACCACAATGTCTCCGCCGGGCAGGATGGAGGCGAAGCCGGAGGCCATACCATCGGCGCCGCCGAGAACCGGATGGCCGAGCGCGGAATAGGTTTTGTTCAGCCACGCCGTGAGCCCGATGCCGCCGGGGACGCTGTCGATTTCCGCAATCGTGAATCCTGCTTCGGTGAGGATGAGGTCGGGGCGGATGATTTTCGGGATATCGCCCGCGATGCCGTGTTCGCGTTGCAGGGTGACGAGCTCGGCGGGTTTGCCCGCGTCGAGGAGTTCCGCGATCCAAGCCGGGGCGCGGCCTTTGGTGCTGCGGCGGTAGATTTGGTCGCAGGCTTTGAGGAAGAGCGTGAGACGGTAGCCGAGCTTGTCGAGTTCGGCATGCAGGCCTTCCGGCAATGGGAAGGGCCGCGTGGCGGTGCGCCATTCTTTTTCGTGGAACAGGCCGTCGGCGGGCAGGGCGCTCCGGACGGCGCGCGCCGTTTCGAGCGGGGTCATGAGAGGATTTTCAGGGCTTGGCGGACGAGGTCCTCGGCGGTCTTCGCTTCGGCGCCCGATTTGATGGCGGCGTTGACCGCTTTGTGGGCCTCGGCCTGTTTGTAGCCCAGCGAAATGAGCGCGAGCACGGCATCGTGGAGCCGTATGTCTTCAGGACTCGGGGCGTTTTTCGCGCTCGACGCCTCCCACTCCGCGGCGACGCCAACCTTGTCTTTGAGCTCGAGAACAATTCGTTCGGCGGTTTTTTTTCCGACGCCGCTGATTTTTGAAATCATCCCGGTGTCGCCCGCCACGACAGCCGATTTGAACATTTCCACCGGGAGTCCGCTGAGGACCGAAAGGGCGATCTTCGGTCCAACGCCGGTGACATGGTTGAGGAGGAGGCGGAAGAGGTCGCGCTCGCCGGAAC
>JBMOIA010000184.1:0-3355 GCA_049317565.1 Terrimicrobiaceae bacterium
CGGACGATGAACCGGCGCGCGGACGCGACCTGCGAGTAGTAGTAATTCACGCCGATGAGGTCCATCGCGTCGGCGCAGCGGTCAAGGTGGTCGTAGTTCTGCCGCTGCATCATGTTGTAGACGAATGCGGTCGGGTCCTGGATGTGGCTGCGCTCCCATTTCGGCAGGGAATAAATCCCCATCACGAGCGCGCCGGGATCCTTTTCGCGGATGATGGAGGACGCTTCGCGGAACATCGCCACTGCGGTGTTGGTGGCTTTTTTCAGCGCGCCCGGGGTGAGCAACAACCCCGGCGGCCAAGTTCCGCCGAAGTAGGAGATATACAGGTCGCCGTTCGGTTCGTTCTGCGGCACCCAGACATCCACATGCGGTCCGAGCGCGGCGACCATCCGCGACACATATTCCTTCCAGCGGGCTTCGGCATCCGGGTGCAGGAAATTCGAGCGGGATTTTTTCTTCGAGTCGTAAAGCCACGAGGGGAAGGTGAAGTGCCAGAGCGTCACGACCGGCTGGATGCCCGCGGCACGCAATTTTTTCGCCATTTCCACATAGCGGGCGATGGCAGCTTCGTTGAACACGCCCGGCTTCGGCTCCACGCGGCCCCACTCGATGCCGAAGCGGTAGTGATTCACACCGATTTTTTTCAGCGCCTCGACATCCTTGTCGAAATGCATCCACGAGAATGTGGCGTCCTCGCCGCGCGGCGGGATGTGGCCTTCTTCGGCAAAAATGTCCCAATCGGTTTGGAAATACCACTGGGACCCCGGAGGCTCGCCGCGGTCCTCGTTTTGGAAGCTCGCTGTCGAGGTGCCCCACCAGAACGGGCCTGTTTCGACCGCGCGCTGGGTGGCGGGTTTTTTATAGGGCTTCGGCGGCAGGACGCAGCCTGATGCGGCGAGGCAGGCAAGGAGGACGAGGGCTCCGCGAATCGGATTGAGTGGCATTTCGGCAGGCTTATAGTTTCACCGCATGCACCCATCAACGACGAAGTGGGCGGCCGCAATGCTGTTGGCATGTGCGCCGTTCTGCGGAGCCGCCCCGCGCATCCACGAGATGCCCGACACGGTTTACCTCAAGGACGGAACCTCCCTGCGCGGGCTCATCGTGCGCAACACCTCCGAGCAGGTCTTGTTGCAGGACCAGTCCGGCGAAACAGAAATCCCGAAATCCGAAATCGTCCGCATCGTGGACGCGGCGGATGCCGACCCCGAATCCACCGCAGCCGACAAGCGCGGCGACCTGCCCGGCTGGCGCCACATCGTGAACGACCTGCGCCTCAACGACGCCATCAAATCCCTTGAGCAGATTCCCGCCACGAACATCGACAACGGGACTTTAAAAAATATCCCCTACCTTTCGTTCCGTGTGAACGAGTTCATCGAACTCAATATTTACGGGGATCCCGAAGACCCCGCGGCGGTCGAATTCGGAATCTACGGGCGGCATTCGTCGGACGACCGCCTGCGCCGCAAGCTCCGCAATTTCCTCGCGGGCTTCACCGCCTCGCGCGACGAGGTCTCGGCGCTCTACGCGATTCCGTTTTCCGGTGGAACCCAAACCGCCGGCAACCGCCAGGTGACGGTGACGCCGGTGACGGCGCCTGATGCCTACGGCGCATGGTGGATCAGCCTCTCGAACCCCGAGCGCCTTGAGGATGCGCGGCTCAGCGATGCGGAATACGCCGCGCTCACGGTTGCGCCCACGGATGTCGTGGCAAAGGACGGCCGCGTGCGTCGCGGGACATGGACTATGGAGGACATCTCGCAGGCGCTCCGCGCAGGGCGCGGCGGCGATTCGGTTTTCCGGGGTTTTTACCGCGATGCTAAGGGGAATTTCCGGGCGGTCGTTTCCCCGGCAGGCGGCTGAGCGTTTTCGAATGCGCCTCGACAGGCGAATCGCCGCGGGGCTAAACACGCCGCATGACGAGCATGACCGGACACGGCCGCGGGGAGGCGGCGACCAAGGCGTGGGGGGCCGTGGTGGAGTGCCATTCGGTCAACCGCAAGAACGCCGAAGTTGTTTTCCACTCGGACCGCAATGCCGCCTGGCTCGAGCCACTGGTCCGCGACCGTGTGCTCGCGAAAATCTCGCGGGGGCGCGTGCAGGTGAATCTGGAGCTCGAATCGCGCGGCGCCGGGGGGGCGCAATTTTTTGACGAAGACCGCGCCGGGGCGTTCGTGAGAAGCGCCCGTGCCTTGGCGCAAAAACTCGGCATTCCCGGGGAAATCACCATTGCCGATGTGCTCGCCGCTCCCGGCGTGGCGCGCGCCGCGGAGCCCGATTCGGAATCGGCGCGCGGAATCGTTCTGAAGGCGCTCGACGCCGCGCTCGCGGGGTTGCTCGCCACGCGGTGCCGCGAGGGGGCTTCGCTCGGCAAGGCGCTTGCGAAATCCGTGGACCGCCTTGATGCCATCGCCCGCAAAATCGCGCCGCTCGCGGGAAAGTCCGCCGAAATCCACCGCGCCGCGCTGCTCAAGCGCATCGGCCGCGCGGGGCTGGGAATCCGCAACGACGATCCCCGCCTCGCCACCGAGGTCGCCCTTTTCGCCGAGCGCTGCGATACCACCGAGGAACTCCACCGCATCGCGAGCCACACCGCGCAATTCCGCGAAAAGCTCGCCTCGCCGGCACCGGTCGGCCGCACACTCGAATTCATCACGCAGGAACTCGGGCGCGAATTCAACACGCTCGGCGCGAAGTCGCCCAGCGCCGCGATTTCCCGCCTCGTGATCGACGCGAAGTCCGAACTCGACCGCATCCGCGAACAACTTGCCAACATTGAATAAGCTCACGATCCAACGCACAGGAATCCTCTTCGTCCTCTCCGCGCCGTCCGGTGCGGGCAAGACCACGCTCATCAGCTCGCTGCGCCAAAAGCCCGACTTCGCCTACTCGGTGTCGTGCACCACGCGCGCGCCGCGTCGCGGCGAGGTGGACGGCGAGGATTATTTTTTCCTCACCGAAGCCGAGTTCACCGCCCGCGCGGAGCAGGGGGACTTCCTCGAACACGCGCGCGTGCATGGCGACCTCTACGGAACGCCGAAGTCCACGGTCGTTTCCTATCTCGAGCGCGGCGTGGATGTGCTGCTCGACATCGACACGGTCGGCGCCGCAGCCGTTCGTGCAAATGCGGATCCGTTCATCGAGGCGGCGCTCGCGGATGTGTTCATCATGCCGCCCGGGCTGGAGGAGCTCGGGCGCCGGCTCCGCAAGCGCGGCACCGAGGGCGAGGAGCAGATTGCCACGCGCCTCCGCAACGCCGCCGCCGAAATGGAGAAGTGGCGCGAATACCGCTACACGATCATCAGCGGCTCGATGGAGGAGGACATCGAAAAATTCCGCGGCGTGATGCGCG
>JBMOIA010000185.1:0-3348 GCA_049317565.1 Terrimicrobiaceae bacterium
AAGGTTTTGCCGGTTCCCGCGAAGAGCGGCGTGGCGGCAAAGGCCACGATGCCCGTGAGAGCAACAATTTTATTTGTCAGTTTCATTTTTGATTTTTGGTTGTTGTTTGTTTGTTTTTCGCGGGAGACGCCGTTGCCGGGTAACCCGTTTTTAGGACCTGCTTCGGGAGCGGTCACCCGCGCCTTTAGCACCATCCGTGCCAAGGGGCATATCAGAGGTGCGGGCAGTGTCAACACCTTTTTAGGAAATTTTTTTGCTAAAAAATCGCCACCCTGCTGTCGCGTTTTTGCCTCCGCACCCGACAACGGGCGGATGTGAATAACTCAAGCCGCGACGATGTGAATATCCTCGGGCTGAATGCTCGCAAAGACCTGTTCGCCTTCGTGGTAATCGCTCGCGGCCTGACCGTCGTTCGCGAGTAGCGCGCCGAGTTGGAGTCCGCCTTGCGCATCGAGCGTGAGTTCGTCGATGGCGCCCTTGAAAATTTCCATGGCCACGCGCACGGGGAACACATTGGTTCCCGAAGGGCATTCCCGGTGCAGGCGGATTTTTTCCGGGCGCAGGGAGAGCAGAAGCTTGCCGCCGGGTTGGGCGGATTCCGATTTTACGGTGAGTTCCAACCCGCCTTCCAGCCGGCAGCGCCATTCGCCGCCACCGCCGCCGAGCACCTCGGCCTCGACGATGTTCGTCTCGCCGATGAAGGTCGCCACGAACCGCGTTGCGGGCCGGTAGTAGATTTCGTTGACGGTTCCGATTTGCTCGACGCGGCCGGCATTCATCACCGCCACCCGGTCGCTCATGGTCAACGCCTCTTCCTGGTCGTGGGTGACGAAAATGAAGGTGATGCCGAGTTTTTTCTGGAGTTGCTTCAACTCGATCCGCATCTGGGTGCGCAATTTCGCATCGAGCGCGCTGAGCGGTTCGTCGAGGAGGAGGACCTTCGGCTCGCAAACGATCGCCCGGGCGAGCGCCACGCGCTGCCTCTGCCCGCCACTCATCTGCGCAGGCTTCCTGTCCACCAGCGCCTCCAGTGAGGTCATCCCCACCACGCGCTCCACACGGCCTTTGATCTCCGCCGGGGGCACCTTCTTCATCCGCAGGCCGAATGCGATGTTCTCGTAAACCGTGAGGTGCGGGAACAGCGCGTAGTTCTGAAAAACCTGGTTCACATCGCGCCGGTAGGGCGGGTCGTAGGTTACATCCTTGCCGTCGATGAAAATCCGCCCCGAGGTCGGCGTGTCGAATCCGCTGATGAGCCGCAGGCAGGTCGTCTTGCCGCAGCCCGAGGGCCCGAGAAAGGTCATGAACTCCCCGGCCTTGATAGTGAATGTCGCATCCTTGAGAGCCTCGTAGTCACCGAAGCGTTTGCCGACATGTTGAAGTTCGACCATGGGAACTCCGCGAAACTACCGCGCACCCGCGGCGAATTCCACGAATTTATCGACCGCCTTTTTGCTCCGCTTTAGAGAGCGCCCAGGAGGGACCTGCTTGTCAGGTCCGCCACGGTTCGTGCCACCACACCAACCCGGCCCCGACAAGCGGGGCCCTCCTCGCCAAGCGCGCACTCACCCGCCTTTTTTCGCCGCTTCAAAAACAGCACGCCAATGCTCGAGGCGTTCCTTGATCCTTTTTTCCATGCCGTTTTCGGTCGGCTCAAAATAGCGGCGCCCCTCCGGCAAGTAGGCCTGCGGCACATACGAACCCTCGAAGTCATGGCTGTAAAGATAGCCCTTCCCGTGCCCGAGCCGCTCCGCGCCTTTGTAATGTCCATCGCGCAAATGCTCCGGCACCGCGAGCGTCCTGCCCTCCTGCACCTCGCGCGCAGCCTTGCCGATTGCCACCGTGGCGCTGTTGCTCTTCGGCGCGGTTGCCAAATACAGCGTCGCGTGCGCAAGGATCAGCTCGGCCTCGGGCAACCCCACGAACTCCACCGCCTGGACCGCCGCCTGCGCCACCACCAGCCCGTTCGAGTCCGCGAGCCCGATGTCCTCGCTCGCACAAATCACCAGCCGCCTCGCAATGAACCGCACCTCCTCGCCGGCATGCAGCATTTTCGCGAGCCAATAAACCGCCGCATCCGGATCGCTGCCCCGCACGCTTTTGATGAACGCACTGATCGTGTCGTAATGGGCATCCCCGGTTCCATCGTAAACCACCGCCTTGCGCTGAATGCTCTCCTGCGCCGCTGCCAAACCGATCCGCACCACCCCGTCCGCATCCGCCGGCGTCGTCAGCGCCGCGATTTCCAGCGCGTTCAGGCATTTCCTGGCGTCACCATCCGCCAACCTCGCCAAAAACGCCCCAGCCTCCGCATCCAACTCCACCCGCATTTTCCCCAAGCCCCGCTCCGCATCCGCCAGCGCCCGCCCGATCAGCCGCAGCAGCTCCCCCTCCGAGAGCGGCTTCAATTCGAACACCTGCGAGCGGGAGACGAGCGCGCTGTTGATGCTGAAAAACGGGTTCTGCGTCGTCGCCCCCACCAGCCGCACCGTGCCATTCTCCACCTCGGGCAAAAGCACATCCTGCTGCGCCTTGTTGAAGCGGTGGATTTCATCGATGAACAAAATCGTTCGCACCCCCGAAGCCCGCCGCTGAGCCGCCTGCGCGAGCACCCGCCGGATCTCGGCCACATTCCCCTCCACGCCGCTCAGCGCCTCGAACCTCGACCGCGTCGCCCCCGCCACCACTTGCGCGAGCGTCGTTTTCCCCGTCCCCGGCGGACCATATAGTATGAGCGAAGAAATCCGGTCCGCCTCGATGGCCCGCCGCAGGAGCTTCCCCGGGCCGAGAATGTGCAACTGCCCCTCATATTCCCCCAGCGTGCGCGGCCGCATGCGTGTTGCCAGCGGCGCGTCATCGGCGGGCGCTGTTGCGGGGTTTTCGAAAAAATCATCCATCTCCGCCCGCATCGTCATATCCACTCCATCCTACAAAACATCCCGCCCATCCAGCGAAAGTCCAAACCGCCCTCCCCTCACCCGCGTTTCTTGCGGCTGGGTTTGGGATACGACAATTTCCTCCGCGAGGGCAGCGCAGCGACGGGACCCGAGACCCCACTTTTCAACTCCGCGATCTGATCGCGCAGCAAGGCCGCCTTTTCATATTCCAGCCGCCCGGCCGCCTCGGCCATCTCGCGCTCGAGTTCGCGCACCAACTCCGCCGCATCGAAAGCCCCCGCATCCTCGCGCAAAATCGACTGCTCGACCTCCCGCCCCTTCACGATCACATGCAGGCTTTCCTGCACCGCCCGCACCACACTGCGCGGCGTGATGCCGTGCTCGAGATTGTAGGCTTCCTGCTTTTCGCGCCGCCGCTTGGTGACATCGAGCAGCGCACGGATGCTGCCGG
>JBMOIA010000186.1:0-3334 GCA_049317565.1 Terrimicrobiaceae bacterium
TTGGAGTCGGCAAGTAACCGCTCCCGCCCCGCCGTGGAATGGGGCGATCACCCCGTTGCCTCAGCGAATGGAAAAATTTCTTTGCCAAATTTTGGGGATACGAGTGACAAACCGGGCGGTTAGCAGGGTCAATTTCCAACAACTTATGGCAATGAGCCATTTTTGGATTTTGACGAGATTTCGGGGGAATCTTCTGTCGCAACCCTCTCTTGGAGAGGGTGGTGGGCAGAGCTGGATTCGAACCAGCGAAGGCGTAAGCCAGCGGATTTACAGTCCGCCCCGTTTGGCCACTTCGGTATCTACCCGTTCAAGGCGCCGCGGCGATGGTCTGCGTGGCAGCCGGTTCGCGCGGGGCGAGGACAATGGATTTGATCACCACCTTTGGCAATGGAAAATCGTTGCTGTTCGTGGGGAGTTTGCTGATTTCGTCGAGGACCTCGAGCCCTTCGAGCACGGTGCCGAAGACGGTGTATTGGCCGTCGAGCTTCGGGGCGGGGACGAGGCAGATGTAGAATTGGCTACCGTTGGAGCTGCGGGCGGGGTTGATCTTGTCGGGCAGGCGCGCCATGGCCACGGCGCCCTTGCCGTGCTTGAGCCGGATCTCGGCGGGGAGCGTCCAACCAGGACCGCCGGTGCCGGTTCTTTCGGTTTGCCCTCTGCGGGTGGAGGGGTCGCCGGTTTGCAGGAAGGTGCCGGGGAACACGCGGAAGAAGCGCTGGCCATTGTAAAATTTTTTCCGGACGAGGTGCTTGAAATTTTCGACCGTGTAGGGCGCGGCCTGGTCGTTCAGGCCAATGGTGACCTGACGGGTTTGTTTTTCGCCGGGGAATTGGATTTGCAAAACGGCGACCTCTGCTCCGAGCGGGGCGGCGCGGAGTGTGGCAGCCAGCGCGAATGCGGCGAGGAGGAGGGCGAGAAGTGTTTTCATCGGATCGGGAATTCGCGTCGTTCGACGGAGCCAAGCTCCGTGCCGGCGCCGTCGCGGACGCCGAGGCGCTGGGCGTCCTCGAACTGGCGGTGGACATAGCCGAGGGCGGCTGTTTGCGCCATGCCAAAATGCCGCGCGGAACTGGTGATCCACCCGGCTTCGGTGGCCGGGTCGCCGGGCGGGTGGAGGACGGAGCCCGCGGGTGGCGGCGTTTTGAAGGCGCCGAGGAATCCGTGCAGGCGCTTGTTGACGCGGCCAACGCTTTTGAGGCGGGAAACGGTTTCCTGGCCGACATAGCAACCCTTGTCAAAATCCACCGCGAAGGTTTCGAGGCGCGCTTCCTGCGGCAGGGTGTCTTCGCTGATTTCAGACCCCCATGCGGGAAACCCGTGGAGGATGCGGAGGAGTTCGCGCTCGGCGGCCGGGATTTCGCGGAGGCTTGCGGGGCAGGCGGCGGTGTCGAAGCCCGAAGTTCCAATCCGGCTGATGGCAAGCGAGCCGGCGGGCTGGGTGGAAGAACCCAAAATGTGGAAGACGGCGGGCATTTCGGCCGGTTCGACCGACACATCGTCCGCGATGATGTAGCGCTCGAGGCGCGCCTGGACGGGCTCGGCGAGCGGCGCTTCGCACTCGATGAGGAAACCATCCCCGTCCCGCCAGGTGTGGACGAGTGCGCAGAGTTTTCCCTTTGCGGTCAGCAGGCAGGCGGCACGGGCGACGCCGGGGCGAAGGCGCGGGACATCGATGCTGAGTTGGCCGTTGAGGTATCGCTCGGCATCGGCGCCCCAGATTCGGAACCGAGAACGGCCGGCGACTTCGAAAAATCCGGGTTCCCCGGGAGGGTTCATTTTTTGTTGCCGAGGAATCCCCAAAATTTGCGCGAAGGCGCGGCCGCGGGGTCCTGCGTCGGGGGCTTGGGCTGTTGCTCTGTTGGGAGCGCAGCGGCTTCGGCGGGCGGATTGGCAACCGGGGCGGCGGAAGGCGCGGGTGGTGGTGTGTGCCCCCGGCCGGGGTAGCCGAAAAGGCGCGAGACGGCGGAGAAATCGCTCTCGCCCCAGCCGCGCTGGATTCCCGCCATGGCGGCGCCTGCGAACGCGGATGCCGTGGGCAATTCGAGGTCCTTCTCGTCGGCCATGGCAAGCGCGAGTTGGATGTCCTTGAACATGTGCTTGAGCGAAAACCGGGGCTCGAAATCGCCGCTGAGCATGGGCGGCGTTTTCATGTCGATAACGCCGGAACGGGCGGCATTGCCCTCGAGGGCGAGCGGGAGTTTGTGGAGTTCCACGCCGTGGCGATCCAGCAGCGCGAGTGCCTCGGCCAACGCGCCGACTTCGGCCGCCGCAATGATGTTGGTGGCGATTTTCAAAACCGAGGCCTGGCCGATGTCGCCGACGGGCAGGATTTGGCGCGCGGAGGCTTCAAGTTGCGCACGAGCCTGCTCGAGAACCGCGGCATCGCCCCCGGCGTAGTAAACGATCTGGCCTTTCTCGGCGGCGTCGCGGCTGCCGGTGAACGGGATATCGAGAAACGCGGCGTGTTTTTCCTTGGCGATGGCGGCGGCCTGTTTCGTCTCCGAGGGCGAAACGGTGGCGTGGTTCATCACGATATGCTCCGGCGTGAGGGCGGGGGCCATCGCGCGCATGACCTCGAGAAGGGCCGGGCCGTTCGAGACAAAAACCTGAATGTGCCGGGCGGATTCCGCCACCTCGGCCGGGGAGCTCAGGAAATTCGGCTCCGGCCGCACCGTGCGGTTCCAAACCCAGACCTGCCAACCCGCGCGGCGCAACCGGGCGGCCACGCGCCCGCCGATGATCCCGAGGCCGATGACGCCGGCCGTGGATTTAGAGCCCTGCTCCATCCCGGCGGTGATCAGCTCGCGGAGGGAATGAAGGTCTCGACCTTGGCGGATTCCCTCAGCTTCTTGATGACATTCTGCTCGGCCTCGCGGCGGCCGGTGTTTTTCAGGTAGGCGGCGATTTGGTCCTTCACCTCGGCAAAGGGAACCTCACCGGCATCGCGCTTGTCGGTGACCTTGATGACATGCCAGCCGAACTGGGTTTTCACCGGTTGGCCGACTTCGCCGACCTTCTGGGAGAACGCGGCGTCCGCGAACTCCGGCACCATGCGGTCCTTCGGGAAAAACCCGAGGTCCCCGCCGGTTTCGGCGGCTCCGGGTTCTTCGGACAGTTCCTTGGCAAGCGCTGTGAAATCCTCGCCTTTCGCCGCGCGCCCAGCGGCCTTCTCGGCAGCGGCTTTTTTCGAGTTCACGACCTCTTCTGAAGCACCCTCGTCCACCATGAAAAGGATGTGACTGGCCTTGACGGTTTCGGGTTGCTGGAACTCCTTGGGGTTCGATTCGTAGAATTTTTTGGCGTCGGCCTCGGTGATGTCCGGGGCCTTGGCCTG
>JBMOIA010000187.1:0-3292 GCA_049317565.1 Terrimicrobiaceae bacterium
CGCTTTGCGAGGAGGGCGCTGCTCGTCAGCGCCGGAATCGTCCTGGATTGAACAAACCGCCTCGGCGCCGACAAGCGGCGCCCTCCTGATGTGTCCGTTTTTTGCCGAGAGGACACCCATTGCAATCGGCATCAAAGGTCCAATGAACTTCAGGGTTTGGTATCACCCGCGGGGATGGAATTTTTTGATGACCGACTGCAGGCCGCTTTTTTCGACATGGGTGTAGATTTGCGTCGTCGAAATATCCGAGTGGCCGAGGAGTTCCTGAATCACGCGGAGGTCGGCGCCGCCGGCGAGAAGGTGTGTGGCGAACGAGTGGCGGAGCAGGTGGGGATAGGCGTGCACACCAATGCCGGCGCGGGCGGCGTAGGCGGTGATGAGTTGGTAAATGCGGGCCGAGGTGAGTTTTTTTCCGCGGATGGAGAGAAAGATTTCCGCACCGGTTTTTTTGCGGACGAGTTTGGGGCGTTCGGATTGCAGGTAGCGGGCGATGGCATCGCGCGCGGGGGCGCCAACAGGAACGAGGCGGGTCTTTTTGCCTTTGCCTGTGACGCGGATGAAACCGGCCTCAAGATCGATTTCCTCGAGCCGGGCGGAGCAGAGCTCGGAGACGCGAAGGCCGCTTGAGTAGAGGAGCTCGAGCATGGCGCGGTCGCGGAGACCGAGCGGATCGTTGGCGGTGACGCTTTCGATGAGAAGTCGGACCTGCTCGGGGTTGAGAGTTTCGGGAAGGTGTTTTTCGGGACGCGGGAGCGAGAGGGTTTCTGCGGGGTTCGATGGCCAACCGCGGCGGGCGGCGAGGAACCGAAAGAAGATGCGAATGGCGACGGCATCGAGCCGGATGGTCGAGGCTTTGAGCCCGGTGCGCTTGCGGGCGGCGAGGAACGCGGTGACCTGGCCGGGTTCGACGGCCTTCCATTCACGCACGGGTGAGTTTTTTTCCAGCCACGAGCGGAAGGCGTCGAGGCTGCGCTGGACGAGGAGTTGGTAATTGTCCGAAAGGCCCCGCTCGGTGGCGAGGTGCATCAGGAACTCCTCGATGTCCGCTTCCATGGGGGAAAACGGGCATGGTGCCCGCCGGGTTTAGCAGGGCTCGGGCGCGGCGTGGAGGAGGCTCCAGGAGTCGCGCCACTCGCGCATCGAGGTGCGGAAGTTTTCGAAGGCGGCGTGGAGATTTTCGCGCAACTCGGCCATTTCCCTGCGGGAGACTTCGCGGCGGCCGGCGGCTACGGCGCGGTATTCGATGAGGATTTCCTCCCAGCGGAGCAGGGCGTCGTTCATGCGGGCACGGGCGCCGTCGATGACGGTCTGAGCCGATGCGGCTACGGGCGCGGGGGCGGCGCGGAGGCGGTCTTGGAGTTGGCGGTCATGCTCGGCGATCTGGGCCTTGAGGATTTTCTCCTCGTTCACAGTGCGGAGGTTTTTGACGAGACCGATCTTGGAAAGGAGCCAGATCGTCCACTTGGTGGGATCGAATTGCCAGGGCTTCACGCCGTTCCGGTAGTCGTGTTGGAACTCGTGGTGGAAGTTGTGGTAACCCTCGCCAAAGGTGAAGAGCGCCATGAGGAAGCTGTCGCGGGCCGAGCAGTGGCTGGAGTAGGGGCGGTCGCCGATCCAGTGGCAGAGCGAGTTGATGAAAAATGTCGTGTGGTGCACGAAGACGATGCGCGCCACTCCGGCGATGAGGAAAGCGCCGAGGGCGGCGACGGGTCCGCCCCATGCCCAGCCGATGGCGGCAGGAACGACGAAGCCCATCAACAGCGCGATGGGGACATAGTATTGATGCTGGAACCAAACGAGGCGGTCTTTTTGCAAATCGCGGACCCAGGTGAGCGGGGTATCGAGTGAGCGGCGGAAGAGGAGCCATCCGATGTGCGCGTGGAAAAGGCCGCGCGAGATGTCATAGGGGTCCTCCTCGTGGTCCACATGCTTGTGGTGGCGGCGGTGGTCGGCGCACCAGCCAAGGGCCGACCCCTCGAACGCCGCCGCTCCGAAGAGGAGTGTGTAGATTTTCACGATCGGCGAGGCATGAAAAGTGAGATGCGAGAAGAGCCGGTGGTAACCGAGCGTGATGCTCATGCCGGTGGAGATGAAGAAAAACAGGAAGAGGGCGATCTGGAAGGCATCGAGGCCGTAGTGCCAGATGTAGAGCGGCACCGCGGTGCAGGTGGTGGCGAATGTGCCGATGAGAAAGACGCTGTTGGTGACTCGGATTTTTGCGAGGAGTTTTTTCATGAAAATCGGGACTGCCGCGCCGCCGGGCGCTGTGCAAGTGGGTATTATCCCCCATGTGGGGGCGAACGCAAGAACGGGTGCCGGTGTTTTTTCTGGAACCAGTGCGCGGTGTTCGCTATTCCGAATTTTCGCCATGCCTTTTGAATCATCCGGTCGGGACTCCGAATCATTTTTGAACCTTCAGAACGAGGAGACAGGCGAGCTGGGCGACAAGGTCCAGCAGGTGCGCGCCGAGTTGGAGAGCCTCAAGCAGAAGCAGGAGGAGATCGAACGGGAAAAAACGCGGCTCGAGGAATTGAAGCGCCGGCAGGAAAGCCTGGAGCAGGGCCGTGCCGACATGCTCGACAAGCTGACCCGCGCTTTGGTCGTGGTGCAGCGCGAGACCGAGGAATCCCAGAAACGCGTGGAGCAAATGCACACAATTCACGGATCGTTCACCCAGCACCTGCAGTCCATCGAGTTGATCAACCCGCGCTCCTGGAGCCCGCAGGAAATGCCCCGCGAACTCAGCAAGGCCTTGAGCGCCGTGGAGGACGCACGCGCCGAATACATCAAGGCGCAGGCGAAAATTTCTGTGGATTCCACTTCCGAGCTTGCGCCGGTCGCGGCGTCGGATGGGGACTACACCTCCGCGGAGGAACAGGGTTTTGGATACTGGCTGAAGAGCGGATTCGCCTTCACGCTGCCGCTGCAAATCGCGGGTCTGGTTTTCGCGCTCATCATCGCGTGGGCGCTCGTCGCCGCGAAATAACATGCTGCCGAAGCGGACACCCATCCCGAGCAAAGTCACAGCGGAGGAGCGCCGTCTCGAACGCGAGAAAATGGAATTGCTCAAAAAGGAGGCGGAGTTGAAGCGGCAGTTGAAAAATCTGCCGAAGCAAATCGAGCAAAAGAAGGCCAAGGAAAACCGCCGACACACGATGCTCAATGTCACCGCGACCACCGTGGACCTGCGCGGAGCGAGGCCTCTCGGCGGCTTCGGTCAGGCGGAGCGGCGGAGAAAAACCCCGAAACGCGAGCTGACCTCCGCGAAAGTGCGCTTCATGGTTCTGCTCAC
>JBMOIA010000188.1:0-3290 GCA_049317565.1 Terrimicrobiaceae bacterium
CCCGGCGCCGTCCAGCACAGCCTCACCGGGCATTTCGAGGACAAATGGTTCGTCCACACGCTCGTCGCGACCTATTCCGACACCAACTCGGTCGGTAATGTTTACTTCGGCATGTATGCGATGTGGGTGGGGAAGACGCGGGAACTTTTCTTCAACCGCGTGATGCCGAAGTTCAATCTGAAGAACACGCCGTTTTACATCCTCACTCGCTCGTTCGAGCACAAGTTCGTCCGTGAGACCCGCGAGTTCGAGACCGTGCGGGTGAAGATCCGCGTCGCGAGCTACAACCGCAAGTTCGCCACGCTCGAGCACGAGATCTACGACTCGCTCGGGCAGCTCCTCGGCAAGGGCAAGCAGAGCCTGCTGTTCGTTTCTTCGACCGACTACAAGATGCTCGATATCCCGCCGGATGTGTATTCGGCGTTCATCGCGCACACCTGAGGTATGGCGGGTCGCGCGGCGTTGTGCTTGTTCGTTGGCGCCGCGGTGTTCCTCACCGGTTGCCCGAAGCCGCCGCCGCCCCCTCCGCCACCCACGCCGGAGCCGACTCCGACGCCATCGCCCACGCCGCGACCCGTTCCGGCGTTGGTTCGCAAACCTCTCCCCACCGCCACGCTGTTCAACGGCCTCTCGCTGGAATCCGCCGTGGTCGCCATGCCCGCCGACGAATTGGCATCAGCCGACCGGCGCGAGGCGGATGCCTACAAGGTGGAACTCACACTCCGCGCCCGGTTGCCCCGCCCGGCGCGCACGATCGAGGATTTCGTTTCCAACGACCCGAACCTGCCCGGGGTTTTCAAGGACCTCCCTGCGCTGCTCGCGAACGCCACTGTCTCGCCGTTCTTTGAGAAATTCTACGAGCTCAAAACGAACGACCTCCGGCGCAAACTCGCGAACCTCGACGCCGTGCTTTCGCGGCACAATTTCTACGACTGCGAGACGATGCTCGAACTCTCGAATCCCGCCAGCGACCGCCGCGCGCTCCTGGTCGTGGCCGACATGGATGTGAACACCGACGGGTCCGATGGCGACCGGAATGTGCAGGTGGATTCCTCCTCGATGTTCTACCTGCCGCAGACGAGTTACCGCTGGCCGAAACAGACCGACCGCCCGAACCCCCAACTCGCCGTGGAGGAAAAGAAACTCGCCGATCTCACCGCGGAGTTGGAAAAGCCCGACCTCAAGCCCGCGCGGCTCGCGGAAATCCAGTCGGGCATCGACCTCGCCCGCCGCCGCATCCACGACCTCAAGAAATGGAGTTTCCTCGTCTCCGCGGTCGATCCCTTCATCGTCCTGCCCGGTTTCATCATGCGCGACCACACCGGGCCGTTCGTTCCGAAGATCGGCGACTACGCCGTTGTGATCCACGGCGGTCGCGCCTACCCGGCGATCCTCGGCGACTCGGGCCCCTCGCACAAAGCGGGCGAGGCCTCTTCCCTCATCTGCCAGGAACTTTGTTCGCGCTCGTCCAATCTCGTGCGCCCGATCAGCGACCTCTCCGTGGCGTATTTGGTTTTTCCGGGATCGGCCGATGAGAAACCCGGTCCCCCGGACCTGGAAAAATGGCGCGCGAAGTGCGGCGAGTTGGTCAATGAACTCGGCGGGCTCACAGTCGAACTCCACCAATGGCCGAACCTTGTCGCGCCATGGCCCACACCCACGCCGTCACCCGAACCCAGCCCCTCGCCGGCGGCGGAACCTTCGCCCGCCGCTACGCCGGCAGGTTCGATACCACCAGCTTCCTGAGCCGGATGATGCCCCGGCGGATGCGCGCCTTCACGGTGCTCACCGGGGCGTGGAGTTTTTCAGAAATCTGTTGCTGGGTGAGTCCTTTGAAATAGGCCATCTCGATGACTTCGCGCTGTTCGCGGTTGAGTTTCATCACCGCCGAGCGCACACGGGTTCCGTCCTCCGAGAGCGACATGAGGTCGTCGGGCAGTTCGCGCTCGATCCATTGGTCCGGCTTCTCGCGTCCGGCGTCGTCGTGCAGCCTGGTGCGACGCTGGAGTTGGCGAAGGCGGTCGATCGCCTTGTTGCGCGCCATGGTGACGACCCAGGTGACCGGCTTGCCGCGCGAGGGCTCATACATCGGGGATTTTTCCCAGATCATGAACATCGTTTCCTGCAGCACATCCTCGGCGTCCTGGGGATTGTTGAGGATGCGATAGGCGGTCGCGTAAATCACGCCGTGGTGCGCTTTGTAGAATTCCTGGAACGCGGCAATGTCCCCGCGCCCGATACGCTGGATCAGAGTCGCATCGCTGGGCTCATGCGAAATGGGGGGCATGGGGCGAAGGCTACGCGCCGCCTGCGGAATAGGCAACCACTCAACTGTCGGCCGCCATCTGGAGATCGAACAGATTCAAGGCTGTATGGGAAATGGCGGTTTGTCCGGGCTGGATTTCCAAAAGAATCCGGGTGTGGCGGGCGAGGATCGTGGCGTTCGTGCGCGTGGCTTCCGAGTGTGGTGGTTCGATGTGATTCAGAATGATGCCCGGGCAGTTCAAGCCGCGGGCGCGGATGGATTCGAGCGTGAGGAGCGTGTGGTTGAGGCAGCCGAGGCGGTTGGCCACCACGACGATGACCGGCAGCGCGAGGCGTGCGGCGAGGTCCGCGATGGATTCGGTTTCTGTGATTGGGACGAGCCAGCCTCCCGCGCCCTCGACGAGCATGGAGGGATGTTTTTTGGAAAGGCTGTGGAACCAGTCTGCAAGGGAGTCGAGGGAGACGGGTCTGTTTTCCACGCGCGCGGCGGCGAGTGGTGCGGCGGGTTCGTGAAGCCAGACGGGATTGATTTCGTCGAGAGTGAGTGCGTGGTCCGAGGCGGAGGCAAGAATTTCAACATCCTCGCGCGGGCCGCAGCAGAGCGGTTTCAAGGCCACGGTGCCACGGCCTGCGGCGCGAAGGGCGCGGGTGAGCAGAGCGGTGCAGAATGTTTTTCCGATTTCGGTGTCGGTGCCCGTGATGAAGGCGTTCACGGAATGTGGCGGGCGAAGTCGGCGAGGGAGGCTTCGATGCCGCGTTCGTCGCGGAGGAGGGTGGTGCCGACGAGGGCGGCGTGGAATTTTTCCGCGACGGCGGGGATGCCCGAGGGATCGAGGCCGCTCTCGGCCACGCGGAGGGCGCCGGGGGGGAGTTGGCTGGCGAGGTCGAATACAGAGAGGTCCAATGAGAAGTCGGTCGTGGAGGATTGGCCGGCGGCGACGAAGCCGGTGGAGGATTTGAATTTGCGGCTGTTGATGCCGACGATGCGGGCGGTGGGGGGGAGGGAGGCGATTTCGGCGGCGGTG
>JBMOIA010000189.1:0-3286 GCA_049317565.1 Terrimicrobiaceae bacterium
TCGGAGTCCATCACATCGCGCATGGTTTTCACGACGCGGTGGCGGAGGCGCAGGTTGCGCGACATGTTTTCGCGGCGCAGGTCGAGGTAGCGGTAGGTGAGCCGGAGGTCTTCGTTGGAGACCTTGTCGTCGAGTTGGAAGGGCAGGACTTCGGCGGCGTTGAGGATGTCGAGCGACGAGGCGACGAGTTCGATGGCGCCGGTGGCGAGTTTGGCGTTTTCGGTTCCGGCGAGGCGGGGAGCGACTTTGCCGGTGACGCGAATGACATCCTCGCTGCGGAGGGCGTGGGATTTCGCGGCGGCGTCAGGATTTTCCTCGGGGCGGAAGACGACTTGCGTGATGCCTTCGCGGTCGCGGAGGTCGATGAAGATGAGTCCGCCGTGGTCGCGACGGGAGGCGACCCAGCCGCAGAGGGTGGCTTCGGTGCCGGAGTGGTCGGGGCGGAGGGCGTTGCAGTGGTGGGTGCGGTAGGACATGGCGGAGTTTTAAGTTTTAAGTTTTAAGAGTCGGTGCGAGGGCGGCGTGGTCGAGGGTTTGCTCGGCGCGGGTGGCGAGGTGCTTGAGTTTGATTTGGGGCCATTCCTGGCCGATGACGACGGCATGGCTGGCGCCGAGGTGTTCGGCTTCCTGGAATTGTTTGCCGACTTTGGTGGGCTTGAGGGGGAAGTCGGTGGTGAGGCCGGTTTCGCGGAGGGATTGGGCAAGCGTGAGGGCTTCGGCGCGGCGGGATTCGTCGGCGATGATGACGAAGACATCGAGCGTGGAAGCGAGGGCGGCGGCGAGTTTTTCGGAGGCGATGGGGGTTTCGTCGATGAGGTGGCCGAGGACGACATCGCCCAGGCCGAAGCCGATGGCGGGGAGGTCGGCGGCTCCGTCGCTGAGGGCTTTGACGAGTCCGTCGTAGCGGCCGCCGCCGGCGAGGGCGCGGAGGTTTTTCGAGCGGTCGAAAATTTCGAAGACGACGCCGGTGTAGTAGGCGAGGCCGCGGACGATCGAGAGGTCGGGTTGGACGAAGCCGGTGAGACCGCGCGCGGCGAGGGCTTCAAGGACGGGCGCGAAGGCTTCGGGGCTGCCGGCGGCGATGAAGGCTTTGAGGTCTGCGACGGTGAGGCCGGTGGGGGCGAGCTTGGCGTTGAGTTTTTCCTCGGGTTCGCGCTCGAGTTTGTCGGCGCAGGCGAGGGCGAGGTGGCAGGCGGATTCGTCGCAGCCGCGGGATTGGAGGAAATTCATCCAGGCTTGGCGGTCGCTGAGGCGCACGACGAAATGCTCGGCGGTGAATCCGAAGGCACGGAGGAGGTCGATGGCGAGGGCGATAATCTCGGCGTCGGCTTGGGGCGAGGATTCGCCGAGGATGTCGGCGTTGAATTGGAGGAACTCGCGGAGGCGGCCTTTTTGCTGGCGTTCGTGGCGGAAGAAATTCGAGACGCAAAACCATTTCATCGGTTTGCGGTAGTGCTTCTCGCGGGCCGCGACCATGCGGGCGAGGGTGGGGGTCATCTCGGGACGCATTGCGACTTCGCGGCCTCCGCGGTCGGTGAAGGAATAAAGTTGCTGGAGGATCTCGGCGTCGGCGTCGTTTTTTTTGCGGTAGAGATCGGTGCTTTCGAGAACGGGTCCGTCGAACTCCACGAAGCCATATCGGCGCGCGACATCGCGCCATGTTTGCACCACATGGTTCCGCCGCGCGCAATCCTCCGGGTAGAAGTCCCGGAATCCCGGCAATGCCTGAATCACCATAACAAATTGCCCATTCGCGCAGCGCCTGCAAAGCCGCAAAATTCCCCGTGGAAAACACCGGCCCATTCCTGTATGCATCGCCCCAATGTCAGCCCCCGACCTCTCCGGACTCACGCATGTGGACCACTTCCTCGCTGTGGCCAAGGAGTCCGGCGCCTCGGATATCCACCTGAGCGTGGCCTCGCCCCCGGTGTGGAGGCGGTTTGGAATCCTCGAGCCGATCTGGATGCAGGCGGCCCCGCTCACGGCTGCGGACACCGAGTCGTTGGCGATGGGTTTTTTGACCGAGGCGCAAAAAAAACAGATCGCCGAGCGCGGGGATGTGGATTTCGCGTATGCCACAGAGATCGGCCGTTTTCGCGCGAGCGTCGTCCGCCAACGCACCGGATATGACCTCGTTTTCCGGATCATCAACGATGCGGTCCGCACGATGGACGAGCTCGGACTGCCCGAGCAACTCAAGCTCCTCACGGAATTCCACAACGGTCTCGTCCTCGTCACCGGCTCGGTCGGCAGCGGCAAGAGCACCACGCTGGCGGCATTGGTGGACCAGATCAACCGCACGCGCCGCGACCACATCATCACGCTCGAGGATCCGATCGAATACCTCATCCCTTCGCAGGGTTGCCATGTCACCCAGCGCGAGGTGCACACCCATACAAAATCCTTCGCCAACGCCTTGCGCGGCGCGCTCCGCGAGGATCCCGATGTGATCATGGTGGGCGAAATGCGCGACCTCGAAACGATCTCGCTCGCCATCACGGCATCGGAGACCGGGCACCTCGTCCTCGGCACCCTCCACACCAGCAACGCCGCCCGCACGCTCGACCGCCTGCTCGATGTCTTCCCCACCGACCAGCGCGACCAGATCCGCATCATGGTCAGCGAATCGCTCCGCGGCATCATTTCCCAACAACTCGTCCCCCGCGCCGATGGCATGGGCCGCGCGCTCGCCATCGAAATCCTCATGAACACGCCTGCGGTCGGCAATGTCATCCGCGAGGCGAAGACATTCATGCTGCCGGGCATCATCCAGACCGGGAAAAAACTCGGCATGAAGCTCATGGACGACTCGTTGATCGAGCTCTTCCAGTCAGGCATCATCAGCGCGGAGGAGGCTGTCTATCGCGCGGAGCAGAAGGCGGACATGATGAAAATCACCGGCTACAACTGACATGGCCCACATCGATCAATTCTTCCAGGTTCTCATCGAGAGCGGCGCGTCCGACCTCCACCTCGGCGAGGGGCAGCCTCCGAAAGTCCGCCGCCACGGTGAAATCATCCCGATCCGCGACGAACCGCTCACCCGCGAGGAGATGGCCTACATGCTGAGCGAAATCTGCTCGCCGGAGCGCTGGGCCCGCTTCGAGGAAAACGGCGACCTCGATTTCGCCTACGAGATGAACGAGGAAACCCGTTTCCGCTGCAATTATCTCAAGCAGACCCACGGCTACGGCGCGGTCTTCCGCATCATTCCCACGAAAATCAAAACCCTCGAGGAACTCGGCGTTCCGGAGGTGATCAAAAGTTTCGGCCACATGCGCGGCGG
>JBMOIA010000190.1:0-3273 GCA_049317565.1 Terrimicrobiaceae bacterium
GAGCCGAGGGCGTCCTTGATGGCCTGCAGGATGGTTTTCGAGCTGCAGGGTTTCGAGAGGACCCCGGAGACTCCGAGGGATTTGAGCGACTCGGTGCCGGATGGCGTGTTGAGCCCGCTGGTCGCGAGGATTTTCACATCGGTATCGATTTTGCGGATGGCGGTGACGAGTGCCGGTCCGTCCATTCCCGGCATGGCCATGTCGGAGATGATGAGATTGATTTCCTTGCGGTGGCGCTTGAATGCGGCGAGGCCCTCTTCTCCATCGGCGGCGGCGATGACCTTGTAGCCGGATTTTTCCAGCGACCGGCTCATGACCTTCAGCACGGTCGGCTCGTCATCGACCAGCAGGATCGACTCGCCGCGGCCGCCGATCTCGGTGGTGGTCCCCGCCCGTGGCGCGGCGGGTGCGGATTTGGCCTCACCGGCCACCGCGGGGAGGAAAACATGGAATAAGGAGCCGCAGCCCTCCTCGGTCTCGAGGGCGAGGAATCCCCCGTGGTTGCGGATGATGCCGATGACGGTCGCGAGGCCGAGGCCCGTGCCTTTTTCAGGTCCTTTGGTGGTGAAGAACGGCTCGAAGATTTTTTTGCGCAGCCGGCGGGGGATTCCCATTCCGGTATCGCTCACGCTGATCCGGACATATTCGCCGCGTTTCGCCTGCGGGTTGCGCAGGGCATAGGCCTCGTCCACGCCGAAATTCGAGGCCTCGATGCGGAGGCGGCCGCCCTCGGGCATGGCATCGCGGGCATTGACGCAGAGGTTCAGGAGAACCTGCTCGATCTGCGTGGGGTCACCGACAAACGGGGAAACCCCGGGGCTGCAGACCGCCTCAAAGCGGATGGTTTTCGGGAAGGCCTGGCGGACAAAGTTGGAGACCTCCGCAAGCAGGGAGCCTGCTTCGACGAGGCTGCGCTCGGCGCGAACGCCGCTCGTGAAGGTGAGGATTTGACGCACGAGCTCGGTGGCGCGACGGAGATTCGAGTCCACAGCCTCGAAAAGTTCCTGGCTATCCTGATCGGGAAGCCGGCTGCGGAAGAGGTCGAGGGCGATCGAAATCGGCTGGAGAATGTTGTTGAGATCGTGGGCGATTCCTCCCGCCAGCGTGCCGATGCATTCCTGGCGCTGGGCGCGGAGGCGCTCCTCGCCGAGCAACCGGGCATCCTCGGCATCCTCGCAAAGGACGAGAATGGATTGAGGCCGGGCATCGGCATCGCGGAGGAGAATCCAGCGACTTTCGACGAGCAGGGAGACTCCGGCCGCCGTGCGGAGATGGATTTCCCCCTCCCACTCCCCGCGTTCGATCGTGGTCCGGATCGCGCGGGTGATTTCATTCGGGTCCGAAACAAGTTCCCTCGGGAACGGCTGGCCCACGGCCTTTTCGGCCGGGATGCCGCAGAGCAATTGCGCGCCGCGGCTCCAGAAGGCGACATCGCCCGAGAGTCCGAGAATGATGATGACCTCGTCGCGACGGTCCAAAAAACTCGCCTGCTCGCGCACATGGCCCTCGGTGCGGATCGGGACGGATTGGTCGCGGACCGCGCAGCAGACGCCCGCGCCATCGCCGTTGAAGTCCAGTGGAAGGGCGTCGATGACGACATGCTTGGTCGAGCCGTCCCTGCAGCGGATGCAGGCCTCGAGTCCGCCTCCGGTTCCCGAGGGTTGGACGACCGATTGCAAGAGCTCCCGGAAATCGATCGAATCCACAAAGAAGTCGTCCACCGGCTGGCCAACGAATTCCCTTTCCTCATAGCCGAGGAAATCCCTGCTGGCGCGGTTGGCCTTCAACAAAACGCCCTCGGGGGAAATTTTCCAAAGCACGACGGGAAGCAAATCCCAGTCGGCATTCGTCGAGTCCCCGAAAACACTGGGCCACGGTCCGTGGCGATCCATCTCGCCGGCGGGCCGGGCACGGTGGAGCGGGGAATCCGTCGGAGCTGTGAGGGTTTGTCCTGGGACCGAAGGAGGCATTGAAGATGAGGTCGGCAAAGGTTCTCCGCGGTGTGAGGCAGGGTCAATGCGAAAGCGGGAGATTATGGCTTGCAATGAGCGGAGGCGGCGTGAATGGTGGAGTCGGAAATCTCCAAGCGGCAACCACTCGCGATAAAATGGCACTTCCCGGAAACGACCCCCAACGACGGCTCGACCCCGCTTTCAACTATTCCGAGCTCACTTTCTGGGAAAAGGTCAACATCATCTCGCCCGTCCCGCCGAAGATCGTGCTGTTGCTGGTGTTGACCGGGGTGCTCTTACTCGCGGCGTATTATTTTTCGCTGTTTGCCATCCATGGATTCAGCCCGGACTTTTTGAAAATCAACCGCTGTTTGGAATCCGGCGGACGCTGGAATGCGGTGGAACGCCGCTGCGAGCAGGTGCAGGATGTTTACATTCCGCCCAACCCGGCGATGCAGCCGTATTAGGGGATTTTGCGTTTGACCCGCATGGGGAGCGGGTTTATCGACTGATCCACTCCACGCGGGTATAGCTTAATGGTAAAGTTCCTGCCTTCCAAGCAGGCCATGCGGGTTCGATTCCCGCTACCCGCTCCAAATCTTTCCCGAGCCGCTCCAGTAAAGGCTTCGCGGGTTTCAAAGTGAAGTCGGACTGCTAAAAAAACAGTCCCAAATTCCTAAGATCCCGCGCGGGGTGGGCCGACGGGGACGTCGGCGTTCCGACCAATTGTTTGATCCTCCGACATTCGGGCGCGCGGGCAAAGTGGGCGCCGACGGAGCACTGCCCTCCAGTTAGAGCATTTCGCGGAGGAAGGGGGCGGTGCGGCTGGTTTGGGATTGGGAGATTTTTTCGGGGGTGCCGGTGGCGACGACTTTGCCGCCTTGGGAGCCTGCTTCGGGGCCGATGTCGAGGATGTGGTCGGCTTCGGCGATGACATCGAGGTGGTGCTCGATCACGACGACCGTGCCGCCTTCGTCCACCAGGCGGTGGAGGACTTGGATGAGCTGGGAGACATCGTGGGCGTGGAGGCCGATGGTGGGCTCCTCGAGGATGTAGAGGGTGGATTTGCCTTTGCGCGTGGTGCGAATTTCCTCGGCGGCGGAGGTGGCTCGGCGGGCGAGTTGGGTGACGAGTTTGATGCGCTGGGCTTCGCCGCCGCTCAGGGTCGGGCTGGGCTGGCCGAGTTTGAGGTAGCCGAGGCCGGTTTCCTGCAGAAGCGAGAGCGGGCGGCGGATTTTCGGGTGGGCGGCAAAGAACTCGACCGCCTGCTCGATCGTCATGTCCATCACATCGCCGATGGATTTTCCGTTGTAGAGGATTT
>JBMOIA010000191.1:0-3264 GCA_049317565.1 Terrimicrobiaceae bacterium
TCGACTTCCTCCTGTGGACTCTGTGGCAAGGAATCGCTCGACGCCGCCTTTCTGGAAATTCCGCCGGTCCGCAAGCCCGCGCGCATCGATGCCCTGCGCCTGCGCGCCATCCACGAGGCCGTTCGCGCCCGCCAAGCCACATTCTCCGGAACGGGCGGCAGTCATGCCGCCTCGGCAGCCACGGCCGAAGGCGGGATCCTGTGTGTCTTCGAAGACATCGGGCGTCACAACGCCGTGGACAAAGTGGTCGGATTTTTGCTGGAGCGCGATCTTCTGCCAAAGGCCGATGTGCTGACCGTCAGCGGGCGGGTTTCCTTTGAGATCGTGCAGAAATGCGCCCGCGCAGGCATCCCCGTGCTCTCGGCGATTTCGGCTCCCTCGACTCTTGCGGTGGAAACCGCGGAGCGCTGGGGCATCACCCTGGCGGGGTTTTGCCGGGAAAACCGGGCGACATTCTACAGCGGGTTCAGCCGTGTGGAAAAACACTCACCCGCCGATGAATGACATCTCGACCTTTTGGGCGGAGCCGCTCGTGGAGCGGATTTCCGAATAACGGTCGTCCCGCCGGCGCCAGAGGTCGGACACCAACCGGTGGAGCGCCTCGTCGTCCAAGTCGCCGGCCCGCATCGCCCCGGCAAGGTCGAACCCTTCGGAGGCAAACAGGCAGGTGAAAAGGCGTCCGTCGGCCGAGAGCCTCGCTCGCGAGCACTGCCGGCAAAATGGAGCGGAGATCGAAGTGATGACGCCGAACTCGCAGCCGTTGTCCGAGTGGCGGTATCGGCTCGCCACCTCGCCGGGATAGGCCGCCGCGATCGGCTCGAAATCGAATTCCTGCGCGAGCGTGGCGAGGATTTCCTTGCCTGGAACGACCATACGCGGCTCCCAGTGGTTCGTGTTTCCGACATCCATGAACTCGATGAAGCGGAGGGTGACGCCGAGCTCCTTAAAATGCCGCGCCATCGGGAGGATTTGGGAATCGTTCACGCCGCGCTGGACGACCATGTTGACCTTCACGCCCAGCCCCGCTGCTTGCGCTGCGGCGATGCCTTCGAACACGCGGGAGGGATGGTGGCCGCGTCCGTTCATCGCGCCGAAGATCGCCGGATCGAGCGCGTCGAGGCTCACAGTCACGCGATGCAGGCCGGCTTCGGCGAGTTCCTGCGCAAACTCGGGCAAAAGCAGGCCGTTTGTCGTCATGGCCATATCCTCGAGTTCAGGGAAGCGTTTCAGGCCGCGGAGGAATTTCACCGCGCCGCGCCGGAGAAGCGGCTCGCCGCCGGTGAGTCGAAGCTTCACCACACCGCACCGCACAAACGCCCCGATGATCCGGTCGAGCTCGGTCAACCGCAACAACTGGTCCTTGCGCAGGAACACATGGTCTTTGTCGAAAACCTCGGCCGGCATGCAATAGGTGCATCGAAGATTGCAGCGGTCGGTGAGCGAAACCCGCAAATCGCGCACCGGACGCCCGAGCTGGTCGAGTGGCGGGGGAGCGGGATCGGATGGCATCGGATTGGAAAACCCGAAAACATACCGCCCGCCCGCTCGCTTGGAAACGCCTTGTTCCCGCGATTCACAGGAACAATATGCCCCTGCGGTCGGCCCGCGAAGAAACCCGACACAACTCATGGCTGAACAAAAAACCCAAGCTGGCGGATGGGATGCCCTCGGGTCCTCCCTGCACTTCCTCCGCCGCGAAAGTTTCCTCAAAGGCAACGCGACCCTCTTCCGCATGAACCAGCCGCGCGGCTTCGATTGCCCCGGCTGCGCCTGGCCGGATCCGAAAAATCCCTCGCCCACGGAATTCTGCGAGAACGGTGTCAAGGCCCTGACCTACGAAACGACCACCAAGCGCGCGACGCCCGAGCTTTTTGCGAAACACACCGTCACCGAGATGCGCGGATGGGATGACTTCACGCTCGAGAACACCGGACGGCTCACGCACCCGATGGCCTACAATCCCGACACCGACCGCTACGAGGCGGTTTCGTGGGACGAGGCGTTCGACCGGATCGCGCGGCACCTGCGCTCGCTCGGCTCGCCTGACGAGGCGGCGTTCTACACCTCCGGCCGCACCAGCAACGAGGCGGCGTTCCTTTACCAACTGCTCGGCCGTCTCTTCGGGACGAACAATTTCCCCGACTGCTCGAACATGTGCCACGAGTCCAGCGGCGTCGGGATGACCGAATCGCTCGCCACCGGCAAGGGCACCGTGACGCTCGAGGATTTTGAAAAGGCCGATGCGATTTTTGTGTTTGGTCAAAATCCCGGCACCAACCACCCGCGCATGCTCACCGAGCTGGAGAAAGCCTCGAAGCGCGGCGCGAGGATCGTAAGTTTCAATCCGCTCAAGGAAGCAGGTCTGCTGAATTTCACGCATCCGCAAAATGCCGTCGATATGCTCCTCGGCCGAAGCACGCCGATCAGTTCGCATTACTATCAACTGCTGATCGGAGGCGACATGGCCGCCATCCGGGCGATGGCGAAATTCATTTTGGAAAAAGCGGAGACCGATCGCTCGGTCCTCGATCACGATTTTCTCGAGCGCCACACGCACGGCTTCGAGGAATATCGCCGCCTCGTCGCGGAAACCCCGTGGGAACTGCTTCTCGAGCAGAGCGGGCTGGACCGGGCACAGATCGCCGAAGCGGCGGAGGTCTATCTCAGCGCGGGCTCGGTGATTTGCTGCTGGGCCATGGGCCTCACCCAACACCGCCACGGCGTGGCGAACATCCAAGAGGTGGTGAACCTCCTGCTGCTGCGCGGAAACATCGGCCGCCCGGGTGCCGGAGCCTGCCCCGTTCGCGGACACAGCAATGTCCAAGGTGACCGCACGATGGGCATCACCGAGGAACCCAAGGAGGAATTCCTCGCCCGTCTGGAAAAAGAATTCGGCTTCACCGCGCCACGCCATCACGGCTACTCGACCGTCCACACCATCAAGGCCATGGCCGAGGGACGCGTGGGATTTTTCCTCGGCATGGGCGGGAATTTCGCCTCGGCCACTCCCGACTCCGACCTCACTTGGCAGGCACTGCGCCGGTGCGGCATGACGGTCCATGTCTCGACCCACCTGAACCGCAGCCATGTCGTCCATGGCGAGGCCGCGCTGATCCTGCCCTGCCTCGGCCGATCCGAGGCCGACATCCAGGCCGGAGGAAGGCAATCGGTGACGGTCGAAGACTCGATGAGCATGGTCCACGCCTCAACGGGCATCAACCGCCCGGCGTCGGAACACCTCAAGTCCGAACCCGCCATCATCGC
>JBMOIA010000192.1:0-3257 GCA_049317565.1 Terrimicrobiaceae bacterium
ACTTCGAAGCCGAAGCCCGCAAGGAATTGCAGGAAACCGGCAGCACCCACGCCGCCGAACCCCAACCTTCCCCGACCGAAGAAGCCCCTCCAAAAGAAACCGAATCAAAACAAAAACGCAAAAAACCATGAAAAACCAAAACCACACCACACACTCGCGCTCCCGCGGCCTGGCTTGGATCGCCCTCGCGTCTGCCGCTTGCCTTCTCGGATTCCCGGATTCCGCCCACGCCATGGGCGTCTCCAGCGACAAGAGCCTCCTCGATCTTTACAAGGAGGGCGGCGTCGTCATGCATATGATTGCGGTTTGCTCCGTCGCCGTCACCTCCATCGGCGCCTACTGCGCGCTGATGTTTCGGAAAAAGAAACTCATGCCTCCCGCGCTCGTCGAGCAACTGAACAGCTTCATGGCCCAGCGCGACCTCCAAAGCGCTTACGCCCTCTGCAACGCCTCGCCCTGCGTCATGACGGACATCCTTGCGGGATCGCTGACCAAGGCGAACTTTGAACGCGATATGTTCAACAAAGGAGCCATGGAAAACCATGTCAGTGACGATTGCTTCCGCCACGAGACCAAAATGATGGTCATCGTCAATTACATGAACACCTTCGCCGTTCTCGCGCCCATGATCGGCCTCCTCGGCACCACCGCCGGCATGATCACCAGCTTCAGCGCCCTCACCGCCGGCAAGGCCGAGGCGACCGACCTCGCCAAGGGCATCGGCGAAGCCCTCATCGCCACCGCAGGCGGCCTCCTGCTCGCGATTCCCGCCATGTTCATGTATTTTTTCTTCCGCGGTCTCATCACCAGCAATATGGCGGACCTCCACAAAACCCTCTCCCACATGCTCGACCTCTTCACGGGTGAAGCCCATGGCGCTGCTGTTGTCGAACCCGCTTCCGACCAGCAGTCCTGAAAACATGGCCCGCCGACGCATACGCAGGGTGGAGCACGAGGAAATCGGGCTGCAGATCGCCCCGATGATCGACCTCACGCTTCTCCTCCTGTTTTTCTTCATGCTCGCCGGAAAAATCACCAAGGGGGAAAAGCTGCTGGATATCAAAGTCCCCGTTGCCGCCTCGGGAAAAGTCCCGGCCGACGAAGGCGATCGCGATGTCGTGAATATCGACGAAAAGGGCCAGCTCTATTCCGGCAGCCGCCCCGTGACGACCAAGGAACTCACTGCCCACCTCAAGGAACGCTTCAAAATAACCCCTCCCCTCAAATTGTATGTCCGCGCCGACGCCGGCACGCCCGGCCGCAAGATCAAGGAGGTCATGGCCATCGCCAGCGAGGCCGGCGCCGTGGAGGTCATCTTCGGAGTCATCCAAAAATGAAACGCGTCGAACATCCCCAGATCGAAATCCAGATCGCCCCGATGATCGATGTCTGCTTCCTGCTCCTGTTTTTCTACATTCTCACCTCGAAACCCGTGAAGCAGGAGGCCGACATGAGCATGACCCTCCCGGGCACAGTCTCACAGGAGGAAATCCTGGAAATCCCCGACGAACAACGCGTCTCCATCCAGGACAACGGCCAAGTCATTCTCAACGACATGCCTGTCGACAAACCCGAGAGCAAGGAACTCCCGACCCTGCTCGCGACGCTGACCCGCTTCAAGGAATCCAGCGACGCCAACAAATCCAGCGCCATGGTGACCATCGATGTCGCGGATAAAGCCACCCACCAGCGCATCGTGGATGTTTTGAACATCTGCGCGCAATCCGGAATTAGCGGCGTCACCTTTGCAGGCGTCTCCGAGGAGGAGGAATGAGCACCACGGCCCCGAGACCCGCGAAGACTCGCAAGGGCGGAATAAAGAAAACCATCGTCACGATTCTGATCATTAGCGTCGGGGTCCATGTGGGTGCCGGAATCATTGCGGGCATCGTGGTTGTCGCCCGCTACTTCGCGGCCCCGCCGGCCGAGTTCAAGGCAAAGCGGGATGTCCGCCTCCCCGCGAAAAAACGCGAGCACAAGATGAACATGGCCTCGCTGGACGCCGCAGCCCCCAAGCCCACCTTCTCCGACCGCATGCAAAGCACGCGCCCGACCGCATTCTCGCTGCCCGAAATGCCCCAGATGCCCCTCGACCAGGCCGTGCCGCTCGACCCCTCCCAACTCGTCGCCGACAATGTCTCCTCCCTCGCCGCCGCTGATGGCATCGGCACAGGCGGCGTCGGCTCAGCAGGCAGCGCCGGCTTCGGCGGGAGCGGCATGAGCTTTCTCGGCGTCCAGTCCACCGGAAAGCGCATCCTCCTCATTTTCGATGTCTCCACCAGCGTCACCAACAAAGCCGCCAAAGCCGGCGTCCCGCTCGAAAAAATCCAGGAGGAAACTCTCAACCTCATCTCGAAACTCCCCATCACTTCCCGCTTCGGAATCATCCAGTTCACCCAAAACTACAAGGCCTTCAACCGCGAACTCCAACCTGCCACCGACCCCAACCGCGCCGCCGCCACCCAGTGGGTCAAAAACGAATGGGTCACCGGCGGAACCATGTCCGCCGCCTCGAAAAGCGTCACCAAGAACCCGAACGGCCTCGTTGGTGTGCTCCAACTCGCCGCGCAAATGAAACCCGATGTGATCTACATCATCTCGGACGGCAGCTTCCAGTGGTCCCCCGGCGGCAACCAGGACACGATTCCATGGGACGAAATCAAAAAATTCACCGGCGGCGTCCTGCAGGAAGGACAGGAATGCGCCATCAACTTCATCGCCTTCGAACCAAAGGACGATGACATCAAGGAACTCAAGCGCATCTCCGCCCGCACCGGCGGAAAAACTGTGGAACTCAAAAATTAGCCTCCCCGCGGTTTCTGCTGAACATCCCCGGCTATGTCCTTCGCCGATTTCATCGACTTCTTCCTCCACGCCGAGCGCCACCTCGAGTGGTTCATCCGTAACTACGATGTGTGGATCTACGCCCTCCTCTTCGCGATCATCTTCTGCGAGACAGGCCTCATCGTGACCCCGTTCCTGCCCGGCGACTCGCTCCTCTTCGCCGTCGGCGCCATCGCGGGCAAGGGACTCATCCAGGTGGAAATCATCACACCCCTCCTCCTCGTCGCCGCCATCGTCGGCGACGCCGTGAACTACTCGATCGGAAAATGGACCGGTCCCAAAGTCTTCCATTACGAATCCAGCCGCCTCTTCAACAAAGACCACCTCCTCAAGGCCCACGCCTTCTACGAAAAATACGGCGGCCGCGCGATCATCCTCGCCCGATTTGTCCCGATCGTCCGCACCTTCGCCCC
>JBMOIA010000193.1:0-3257 GCA_049317565.1 Terrimicrobiaceae bacterium
GACCAGAAGTGCGGGTCTTTTTTCAGCGAGAAGTCGGCGTTTTCCATTCCCGCCGGGTAGAGTTCGTGGAGGTGTAGGTGGGCGGGGAGGTGGCGCGTGGGCTTGAAGTGGTTGAGGATCGCGAGCGGGGCAATGATCGTGCGGCTCCACGAGGACATTTCGTGGATGTTGAAGAACAGCCAGCGCGGGAAGAGGAAGATTTCGGGCGGGATGGTGGGGACATAGTCCCAAGGGAACTGGCCGAGGAGGGCGAGGTAGAGGCGGCAGTAGGTATTGACCTGCGGGATGCCGCCGAGGCGTAGGATGTTTGCGCGGGCCTCGCGCATGTGGTGGGAGTTCGGGGAGTCCCCGGCGAGTTTGAGGGCGAAGTAGGCTTTGACCGAGGCGTTGATCTCGCTCGGGCCGCCGATGAAAATATTCCAACCACCGTCGGCGGTCTGCGTGCGGCGGATGTGGTCCGCGCATTTCGCCTGGAGGATTTCGTCCACCGTGCCGCGCCAGTGCATGAAGAGGACGGTGTCCGAGCAGAGGGTGGAATCGACGAGCAGTTCGCCCTGCCAATATCCCTCCGGCTTTTGGAGCGAGAGGAGGAATTCCTGCGAGCGACGGATGGCTTGGGCGGGCGCTTGCGGGCTGGGATCGAAATCTACGGCGGTGTTCACAGTGAGGATTTCCTTTCGAGGATGGCGACGAGGTCGCGGTGCGAGCCGCCGGCTTCATAGCAATCGAGTTCCTGAATGCGGCGTGCGTGGCGTTCGCCGTCGAAGGGCGTGGCGAGCCAGATGTCCACAATGCGGAGGGCGAGTTCGAGCGGGACCATGCGCTGGCCTATGGAAAGGGCGTTTGCGTTGTTGTGGCGGCGGGAGAGTTCGGCCGTCTCGGTGTTCCAGCACAGCGCGCAGCGGACGCCTTTGACCTTGTTCGCGGCAATGGCTTCGCCGTTGCCAGAACCGCCGAGGACAATGGCGCGGTCGGCTTCCCCGCGCGCAACGGCTTCGGCGGCGGGGATGATGAAGACCGGGTAGTCGGTGCTTTGGTTGCCGTAGGCGCCGACGTCCGTGACGGAGTGGCCGGCGCGGGCGAGGCGGGATTTGATGGCTTCCTTGTATTCGAAGCCCGCGTGGTCGCTGCCAAGGGCGATCTTCACGCTACGGCTGCGGGTTCGGGTTGGTCCGAGTAGGGGGCTTGTGGCGCGAGGCCGAGGGACTCGAGGAGCGAGCGGTCCTCGTCCACGCCGGGGTTCGCGGCGGTGAGGAGCCTGTCGCCGTAGAAAATCGAATTCGCGCCGGCGAAGAGGCAGAGCGCCTGTGCTTCCCGGGAAAGGCGGTCGCGGCCGGCGGAGAGGCGGATTTTCGCCTTGGGGAGCGCGATGCGCGCGGTGGCGATGAGGCGGACGAGTTCGAAGACATCGACCGGCGGCGTGCTTGAGAGCGGCGTGCCAGCGATGGGGGTGAGGCAATTGATCGGAACGCTCTCGGGCTCCGGGTCGAGGGAGCAGAGGACCTCCAGCATGCGGAGGCGGTCGGTTTCGCTTTCACCCATGCCGATGATTCCGCCGCAGCAGACGCTGAGACCCGCGCGCTGGACGGCACCGATGGTGTCGAGGCGGTCTTGGAATGTGTGGGTGCTGACGATGTTCGCGTAGTGTTCGGGGGAGGTGTCGATGTTGTGGTTGTAGGCGGTGAGGCCGGCTTCCTTGAGTTGGCGCGCCTCGTTGTCGCCGAGTTGGCCGAGGGTGACGCAGACCTCCATGCCGAGCTTCGAAACCTCGCGGACGGTTTCGAGCATGGTTTCGAATTTGCCGTCGCCTTCGCGCACGCCTTTCCAGGCGGCGCCCATGCAGAAGCGGGTGGAGCCGTTTTCCTTGGCGCGCTGCGCGACCGGGAGGACCTCATCGCAGGACATGAGTGGCTGTTTTTTGAGTCCGGTATCGTAGTGGGCGCTCTGGGCGCAGTAGCCGCAATCCTCGCTGCAACCGCCGGTTTTCACGCTGAGCAGGGTGCAGAGCTGGACTTCGTTTTTCGGCCAGAATTCCAGGAACACGCGGCGGCTTTCCTGGATGAGGTCGAAGAGGGGGCGGCGGTAGGTTTGCTCGAGCTTCGCAAGGGTGGGCTTCACGGGGGCGTTTTTAGCGGCGGGGGGCGGGGTAGTCAAACCGGACGGCGGCGCGGCTGGGGGCAAATCGCGCCTTGCCAAGCGGCGCGGCGGGGCGCGATTTTGCAGGGGATGTTCCAAGTGGTTTTCAACGGGATCAGCGCCGGCGAGATGGCCGCGTTGCCGAAGGACCTGCAACTCGACCTTCTTGCGGAATTCCAATTCCTGCCGGGCGACCTCGATTCGCTGGACGGCGAGAAGTTCGGCAAGGTCTCGCGCGACGGGCGTTCGCTGCTGCGCTACAGGGCGAAGGATTACCGGATTTATTTTGAGCGGAACGGGGAGGGGGTTCTGGTGCACCGCGTTCTCCACAAGAACACGATCCGGGATTTTCTGTTCCGTTCCAATCTGCCGATGGACGACGAGGACGGTTCGGTGGCGAAGGCGGGGGATTTTTGGAAATTGATCCGCGAGGCCGAGGAGGCGCGGTGACGGGGATTTTTGCGAACGAGGCGGAGCGGGTGAGGGAATTCCCCGCTGCGGAGTCGGGGATTTTTTTGGCGCACGCCGGGGTGACGGTTCTGCCGAGGCGGGTGGCGGACGCGATGAAAGACTACGCCGAGGCGAGTTGCCGGCGTCACCAGGAATTCGGCGGTGTGCTGCGCGATGTCGGGCGCACGCGGGCTGTTTGCGCGGAGATGATCGGCGCGGACGCCGACGAGATCGCCCTGCTGGGTCCGACCGCGCTCGGGCTGAGCCTTTTTGCGAACGGCATCGATTGGAAGCCAGGAGACGAGGTCGTTTATTACGCCGACGACTACCCCTCGAATGTTTATCCGTGGACGGCGCTGCGCGACCGCGGGGTTGTGCCGAAGGCGTTGCGGCCGGAAGTGCCAGGGGGCATCACGCCGGAGTTGGTCGAGGCCGCGCTGGGGCCGCGGACGAGGCTGGTCGCGCTGGCTTCGTGCCATTTCCTGAGCGGGCGGAGGATCGATGTGGGTGCGATCGGGCGGATGCTGCGGGCCAGGGGAGTGCTGTTTTCGCTCGATGCGATCCAGACCATCGGAGCCGCGCCGCTCAGCGTGGAGAATGTGGATTTCCTCAGCGCCGATGCGCACAAGTGGATGCTCGGGCCGATGGCGATCGGGATTGTGTTTGTGGCG
>JBMOIA010000194.1:0-3249 GCA_049317565.1 Terrimicrobiaceae bacterium
GATGCCGATGGCATCGCCGCCGCCAAGCAGGCGGAAGCCGAGGGCATTCGCATCTTCACCGTGGGCATCGGCTCGCCGGAAGGCTCGCTCATTCCCATCCGCACCGAGGACGGCCGCCCGGACTTCGTGCGCGACGAGGCGGGCAAACCCGTCACTTCCAAACTGGACTCCTCGCGCCTGCAGGAAATCGCCGCCGCCTCGGGCGGTTTTTATGTCCCCATCGGCCCCGAAGCCGCCCGCGAGGTTTTCCAAAAAGGCATCGAACCCATGGAACTCGCCGAGACCGGCGTCTTCAGCGCCCGCCAGCCCGTCGAGCGCTACCAATGGCCGCTCGCCGCCGCCACGCTCTGCCTCGCCCTCTCCCTCTTGCCCGGCGACCGCCGCCGCCGCACCGCGAAGGCCGCCGCCCTCCTTCTCGCCCTCGCCCCAGTGGGAGCCAATGCCCAGTCGGGCATCGACGCCTACGAAAAAGGCGATTTCCAAAAAGCCGGAGCGGAATTCCAAAAACAACTCCAGGCCCGCCCCGATTCACGCGAACTCCAATTCAACGCCGGCGCCGCTGCCTACAAATCGGGCGACTTCGAAGCCGCCGTGAAGAATTTCACGGACGCCCTCCTCACCGAGGACCGCACCCTCCGCGAAAAGGCGTCATACAACCTCGCAAACTCGCTCGTCCGCAAAGGCGAGGCCGCGCAGGACACCGAAGCGAAAAAGACCAACTGGAAAAACGCGATCGAACATTACGAGGAAACACTCCGCATCGAGCCGGCCAACAAAAACGCCGAGGAAAATCGCGACCTCGTCAAAAAACTCCTCGAGGAACTCGAAAAGCAAGAACAGCAAAAGCAGCAACAGCAGCAGGACCAGAACCAACAGGACCAGCAGGACCAAAACCAGGACAAGCAGCAGCAGGACCAACAGAACCAGGATCAGCAAAAAAACGACCAGCAGAAACAGGACGAGCAAAAGAAGGACGAAAAGAAAGACCAGCAGCAGGACGGCTCCGACAAAAAGGACGAGCAGCAAAAACAGGAAGAGGAACCGAAGGACGGCGACAAAAAGGAACCCGAACAAAAAGACCAGTCCGGCGAAAAAGACCAACAGCAGCCACAGAACCAAGAAGGCCAGCAGGACCAGAAAGACCAGAAACAGGATCAGCAACAGCAACCCGCCGCCCCCACGCCCACGCCCGGCGAAAAGAAGGAAGGCGAACTCAAAAGCTCTCAGGGCGGCGAGCCCACGCCTACGCCCGCCCCTCAGCAACCCGGCGAAGCCGCTGCCGGCGAGGAGGAGAAGGAAGGCCAGATCAGCCCCAGCCAGGCGCGCGCGCTGCTCAACGCCCTCCGCGGCGAGGAGGAAAAAGTAAACCTCATGGAAGCGCAGCAATCCTCGCAAGAGGTGCTGAAGGATTGGTAAGGACTATGAAGATGCCTTTTCGCACCACGCTGACCGCCGCCCTTCTGGCGCTGCTCGTCTGCATCGCGCCGCGCCTCGCCGCACAGGAAGCCACGGCCGGCCTCAGCAGCCCCACCACCTATGTCGGCCAGCCAGTGGAAATCGTCGTCACCGTTCGCGATGTCCGCTCCGCCGAACCACCGTCCACCGTGGATGTGCCTGGTCTCTCCATCCAACTCTTCGGACGCCAAGTTCGTTTCGAGATGCATAATTTTATAAACCGCACCTCCTCGATTCTATTCACCTACTCCGTCACGCCCACACAGGCGGGCGAGTTCGACATCCCGCCATTCGAGGTCCGCGTTGGCGACCGCACGCTGAAAACCAACCCGCTGCGCCTCACCGTGGCCGATGGCGCCCTCGCCGCCCCGCCGCCCCAGCTCCCACCCGGCATGCCGCCGCAGCAATTCCAGCCTCCGCCCGGCCAACAGCAACCCGGCCAACCGCAGACCGGGGGCATTCCTTATTTCGGCGAACTCGTCCTCTCGAAGCGCAAGGCCTACACCGGCGAAGTCGTCCCCGCCGAACTCCGCTACTACTTCAACTCCTCCATCGGCGGCGAAGTCGGCGACCGCCCCACCTTCTCGGGCGAAGGATTCACGGTCCAAAAATTCGCCAACACCCCGAAGCGCGAGCAAATCGTGAACGGCGAAAACTATGTCGTCTTCTCGTTCCAGACCGCCATCACGCCCGCGAAATCCGGCATGCTCGAAATCCCCGCCGCCAAGCTCGAGGCGCGCCTCCAGTTGCCTGGCAGCGCTCCGCCGGGCTTCGAAGACCTCTTCCGCAACTTCGGCGGCGCCATGCCCCCGGGCATGTTCACGAACGCCCGCGAGGTCGCTGTGGAAACCCGTCCCGCCACCCTCGAGGTCGTCCCACTGCCCAAGGACGGCCGCCCCGACGACTTCGGTGGCGCCATTGGAAAATTCGAAATGGAAGCCGCCGTCTCCCCGAAAAAAGCCGGCCCCGGCGATCCCGTCACCCTCCGCGTCACCATCAGCGGCCAGGGCAATTTCGAAGCCATGGGCGCGCCGGTCCTGACCGATGACGAAGGCTGGCGCACCTACCCGCCCACGGAAAAATTCGAACCCACCGACCAGGTGAATTTCGTCGGCTCGAAAACCTACGAATTCTCTCTCGTCGCCCGCGAGGACCGCGAGAAAACACCCGGCGTGCGCTTCGCCTTCCTCGATCCCGATACCGGAAAATACGAACTCCTCACGCAGGAACCCTTCGCCATCCAAGCCAGCGCCGGCCAGGCGCCTGCCACCGAACCTGCCGATAGCGAAACCACTCCCGCAAAAACCGCCGCCGCCACACCAACGCCCACGCCCGCACCCAAGCCCGCCTCCTCCGAAAGTGCGGCCGGATCGTCCAGTTGGACCTCGCTCCTCCAAAGTCCCCTCTTCCTCGCCGCCAACGCCCTCGCCGCTGCCGCATGGATCGGCACTCTCGCCTATATTCTCATCCGCCGCTCCGCCAATTCACCCGCAGGCCTTCGGCGCAGTCGCAAAAAACGCCTCCGCACCAAACTCGCCGCCCTCTCCTCGGCCCCCGACGCCGATTTCTACCGCCTCGCCGCCGAATGCCTCCACACCGCGCTCGACACCGAATCCTCGCCGCTCGACGCCTCGGCCTGCCTCGAGGAAGCCGTCCACGACCCCGCCACTCGCCAAACGCTCCTGGAAATCCTCTCCCGCGATGCCGAGTCGAAATACTCCGCCTCCGGCACCAGCGTCCCCGATCCCGCCGCACGCCAGCGCATCGTGCAAACCCTCGAAAAAATTCCGTGAA
>JBMOIA010000195.1:0-3240 GCA_049317565.1 Terrimicrobiaceae bacterium
GTCCCGAAATTCAAATCCACATAAGGGTCGCCGAGCCTCAGCGCGTTCGGTTCGCCGGGAAACCCCTTCCAGAAATGCGTAAGCCCACTGGTGGTCAACTCGAGAAGTTCACCACCGCCATGAGGGTTGGTGATTTTCGAGATCTCCCCGAAATGCCGGTCGCCGCTGAGCAGGATGAGCCCGCCTTTGCCGGAGTCCGCGAGGAGTTTGAAGAGCCGGTCGCGGGATTCCGGGTAGTCGGCCCATTTTTCATAGCGTTGCTCTGTGGGAAGAATTTGGCTGCCGGAGCAAATGAGGTGCACTTGGGCATCGCTGGACTGGAGGGTGCGGGCAAGCCAGCGCCATTGCGCCTCGCCGAGGATGTCGCCGCCGCTGCGCCGCGGGGCCCGGAAAAAGCGCACATCGAGGAGCACCACGCCAACCCGCCGGCCAGGCGGGCCGAAAAAGCGGGCATCGTAAACGCCCGCATGGCCCCGGCGCGGCGAATCCGCCGGCTCGCCGAGGAAATCGAGGAACAATTTCTGGGACTCGCGACGCTTGCGGTATTCGAAGCCCGCATCGTTTTTGCCGTAGTCGTGGTCGTCCCATGTGCCGAGGACCGTGGCCTGCGACGCCAATTTCGCGTAGCCGGGGTTGCGCTTTTGCTCGTCCCACTTGGCGGCCAGAACGGACATGTCGTCGGTGTCCCCGTAGATATTGTCGCCGAGCCAGACCCACACCTGCGGCCGGAACGCGAGGATCGGCTCCCAGAGCGGCTGCGGAAGGTCCTGGCGGTTGCAGGAGCCCGCGGCGATGCGCTCGACGGGTTCGCTTTCGGCAAACAATGGCGCAGTGGAAAAAACGGCAACGAGGAGTGCGGTCAGGACGAGGCGGTGCATGGGTGTGGAAATTGGAGCGGGCGCTGGGCGGCGAGCAGGATGCCGGCGGCCTTGTGGCCCGTTTCCTCCCATTCGCGCTCGGGGCAGGAGTCGGCGACAATCCCCGCGCCGCTGTGGAATCGGGCTGTGCCGTTTTGGAAAACCACGGTGCGGATGGCGATCGAGAACCGGCTCTCGCCATTGTAGCCGAAATACCCGATGGCGCCGGTGTAAATGCCGCGCGGCACGGGTTCGAGTTCGCGGATAATTTCAAGGGCTCGTTTTTTCGGGGCCCCGGAGATCGACCCCCCGGGAAAGCAGGCCCGGAGCGCATCGGCATGCCCCACCCCGGCGCGCAGCTGCCCCTCCACCGTCGAGACAAGGTGGAAAACCTGCTCGTAGCTTTCGAGGTGCAGCAACTCGGGCACACGGATGCTGCCATACTCGCAAACGCGCCCGAGGTCGTTGCGCTCCATGTCGGTGATCATGACGAGCTCGGCGATCTCCTTGGGCGAAGTCATCAGTTCGTGCGCACTGAGCAAGTCCCGCTGCGGATCGGCGTGCCTCGGGCGCGTCCCCTTGATCGGGCGCGTGGCAATGCGCCGACCCGACATTTTCAGGAAGCACTCCGGCGAGGCGGAAGCGATTTGCAGCCCACCGGCATCGAGGAATGCCGATTGCGGCGCCGGCGAGTAATGCCGCAGCGCCTCGTAGAAACCCCAGGCATCGCCCGCGCCATCTGCCTCGAACGCCCGGCTCAGGCAAACTTGGTAGATGTCCCCCGCCGCGATGTATTCCTTCGCGCGCCGCACCATTTCAACAAACCCGCTCTTCCCCATCAGGGTCTCGAAACGCAACGGCTCCACCGGGCCAGGCGGGGCCTCGTCAAAAAATTCCGGCACCGCCCCGACCCAAGCCTCCCGCGCATGATTGTAAACATGGAGCTTGTCGTAGAAGCCGAAATGGAACCACCCGTCGAAATCCACCCAGCCGATCGCCGCGCCATCCGGAAACCCGAGGTCGAAGCCGCCCCGCTTCCGCCGCCGCAGCTCGTTTTCCAAAGCCCCCCAATCCCGCCCCGACAAAATCGCATCGGGCTCGCAAGCGAGAATCGAAACCGAATCCGGCCCCGGCAGCGAGGAATCCAGCCATGCAAATCCCGGGCGGTGCCGCATCGCGCGCGCCGCCTCGGTCGGTCCCTGCATTGCCCCGGTTCTTGCGGAATCCATAGCCTTGCCAAACTCATCGCAAATCTGTTGAAAGTTCAAGGGCGCCCGGCGCCGCGTTTTTTATGAATTTCAAAACCACCTTGCTGGTCCTGCTGGCATCCGCCGCCATCTCAACGGGTCAAGAATCCGCTCCCACCCCCACCCCGCCGCCCGCGCAGGAGCCCTCACCGCCCCCCGCCGGCATCGAAGCCCCGACTTTCGAGTTGAATTCCGCCGGTCCCGCCACGGGCCCGCAACTCCCGCCGCCCGGCGACTTCATCAACCTCCCCGCTCAACCCACACCTCCCGCGGAAGCCGGCGCGGAAATCATCGAAGAGGAGGTTTCCATCACCGAGGAAGTCGTCACAGAGCCCGACACCGATTTCGTGGACCCCAACCAACTCGTGCCCGACAACGCGATTCCAGCCGCCCCCCCCGACCCGCGCACGCTTGCCGCAGCGGGCGGCGACCAGGAGCGCAAACTCAAGGTCCGCTACAAAGAGGTCCGAATCCAAGCCGAGAAGGATCCCGAAATCACCGCCCTGCGCGAAAAAGCGGAAACCTCCCCCACCTTCGAGGGCGAGCGCGCCGCCTACCGCGCCTACTACCGCGCCCTCTTCAAAAAAATGCGCAAAATCGATTCGAACCTCTCCAAAAAATGCGACCTCATGGAGAAGGCCTACCTCGACCGTCTCGCGCAGGTCCGCCTCGAGCCCACCATCCCGCTCGAGCCCCCGCCGAAGCCCGAACTCCTCGCGAACTGACCCGCCGGCCGCCTTTTCCATGCCACTTCACACGAACCCCGAGATGAAAATCTTCAGTGGCAACGCCCACCCGGCGCTCGCCCGCGACATCTGCTCCTACCTCGGCACCGAACTCGGCAATGCCACCGTCAGTTCGTTCCCCGACGGCGAAACCTTCGTCAAAATCAACGAGAACATCCGCGGCCGCGATGTCTTCATCATCCAACCCACCTGCCCGCCGACGAACCAGAACCTCATGGAACTCCTCATCATGGTGGACGCCGCACGCCGCGCCAGCGCCGCGCGCGTCACTGCCGTGATGCCGTTCTTCGGCTACGCCCGCCAGGACCGCAAGGACCAGCCCCGCGTGCCAATCACCGCGAAGCTCGTTGCCAACCTCCTCGCCGCCGCGGGCGTGAACCGCGTCCTCAC
>JBMOIA010000196.1:0-3232 GCA_049317565.1 Terrimicrobiaceae bacterium
CGGAATTCACATACACCGTGTCGAGCTGGCTGTAGAACCAGTGCATGTAATTCCAGGTGAGCGTCTCCATGAACGAGTCGTCCGTGAGGATGCGCACATACTGCGGGAAATCGGTGTGGTAGATGCCCGCCGCAGGCAGTCCCAGCGCCTTCGCCGCCGCCAGCGCGCACAGCCCGGTCGGCCCCGGCGTGCTGATGATGATTTCGGAAAAACCCTCCCGCTCGAGCCAATCGAAAATCTGCAGCACCGGCGGGAAACTCAACCGCTGCAACTCGTATTCGGGCAGCTCGAATTCCCCGATCGGCTCGAAGTTTTTGAGCGGCACCCCGTGGTCGGCCACCTCGGATCGGCAGGTGACAATCGTCACATCATGCCCGGAAGCCACGCCGGCCGCCGCCATCTTGCGGATCGTTGTCGCCACGCCGTTCACATCCTCGAGCGTGTCAGTGAACCACGCCCGCTTCCTGTTCCCCAAAAACCCCGGCACCCGCCCGGCAAGGCCCTGCGCGGTCTCCCGAAGCCACTCGCGCTTCGGCAACCGGAACGCATGGATATACGGACTCAGCAACGCCACGATCGGCAAGAGGGGAATCACCGTCTGGATGCTCTCGAGGAATTTCCCGCGCGAAATCTGCTGGATGAATTCGGTGACGAAGCGGTAGCCGAGCTGGTTTGCAATCCGGTTCGCCATCAGGAACGACCGCCTCTCGGCCTCGGCCACACCCGCCGTCTCGCGCGCCAGTTCCTGCCGCAACTCCGGCCGGTCCAGCCCATCCGCGAGTTGCTTCCACAGCGACATGTTCCCCGACTTCGCCATCTCGAAAATTTTCCCCGTTAGGATCCCCTGCGTGAGGAAACCGAACTTGTCCATCAGCGAGAACTCCGTCGGATCGCGCCCTTCCATGAACCGCGAAGTGATCTTCTCAAGCAACGCCGCCGTGGGATCGCCTTCCTTCAGCGGCAGCCGCGCCTTCGCGTAGCGGAACGCCGTGCTGTAGGTCCCGTGCGCCATCGCCAGCGGCGTCCCCGCCCGCCCGCCCGCTTCACAACGCCCTTCGCGGATGTTTTGCAAAAATTCCGCCGCATCCCTGCAGGCGCCAGACGCCGTGAAGGCCGACCCCGCATTGGTCCCGCCATGGTCGTCGGACCCGCCCGTGAAAACTTTCCTCCACGGCTCGTCGTGCGTGGGATCGAGCCCGGTTCTCGCGTTGAAAATTTCAATGTGCCGCGGCGTCAACCCGCCGAGCACATCCTGCGCCGTGCGGCTCAACAAGCCGCTGTAGCGCCCGTTCACACCCTCGAAATGCCGGAACATCAGTGCGAGCCGCTCGAGGTGCCCCGCGCCGAGCTTGCCGTTCACGCTGTGGAACGGATGCGCCACAGAATGCGCAATGCCCTGTTCGAACAAATACCTCTGCAAATCATAAACACTCTCCCGCGCCTTCTGGATGTCGCGGTGCTGCGCCTCCGTGATGCCCCACACCAGCACCAGCACGCGGCATTCGTCCCCGGGAAAAACCGTGGACACCTCCTCGCCGATGACCACATCAGGCAGGTCGGCGATTTCGAGGCAGCCGTCGATCGTATTCTGGTCGGTGAGCGTCACGAACCGCATCCCCGCCGCCCGCAGCTTGGAATAAAGCTCCCGCGGCTCCGACGCACTCGCCGGAAAATCCAGCCTCCTCAAAACCCAATCCGCCGCGCGAACGCTGAACCGCGAATGGATGTGCAGGTCGGCGCGCGTGGAGGTGTCCTTCATGTCCCGTTTCTTTGGAAAACCAGCCACTGCTGATAGGTCATCGCCGTTCGCCCGGCAAGCGCCGCCCCCGTAATTCCCAAAACCTGCCGCCTCACCGCGCCATGGTCCCAATCCGGCGGATGGATGCCGATCCTCACCAGCGGCGCCCCGGAGAGCTTCGCGAACAGCGCCCGGTTCCAAACCAAACTGCACACCCGCCTCCACCCTGCCCGCACGCTCCATACCAAGCTCCGCGCCCGATGCGTCACCCCGCCCTTGAAATCCACTACCGTCCCGATGCGCGTCGTGTATTCGAAACCCGCCTCCCGCACCGCCTGCTCCGCTTCGGCACCCAAAAGCCACGCCGGCGCGATGAACCCCGCCGCCGCCACCCCGCAAGCCGCCAGTTCCGAAATGCCCATGTCCAACCGCCGCCTCGCCTCGCCCCGCCCCAAATCAAAAAACTCCCCCTCGCCGGCCGTGTAATGCTCGGTCACCAGCCGCCGCCCCCATCCATCCCCCTCGCCCCGTTCGCGCAAATGCCGATACCCGTGCAACACCGCCTCATGCCCCTCCTCCACCTTCGCCCGCAGCCACGCGCCAAATTCCCCGTCCCCCGAAATCCGCCCCCTCCCATGATGGTCAGGCACCACCAGCAGCGAAACCCTCCCGCACCCCGCCGCCCGCAAATCCCCCAAAATCGCCTCCGTCCGCTCCCGCGTCAGCGGGCTCACATCGTGGATCGAAACCACCACAGCTCCCCTTCCCGTCGCTTTTTCCATTTGCCAACCCCGCATCTTGCGCGAAGCTTGCCCGAATGTCAGACGAAAACCAGAAGCCACCCGAAAACAATCGCCGCGGCGGCGGCCAGGACCCGCAATTGAACTGGCGCGGCCTCGTCCTCTTCGCCATCGCCTTCGCCCTCATCGGCGGCGCTTTCCTCTTCCGCGGCAACAACCTCGCCCAGACCGAAACCATCCAATACCCGCGCTTCGTCCAGCTCGTCGAACAGGGCAAGGTCGTCTCCACCCCCGAGACCCCGCTCCAACTCGTCGTCGAGGAGGGCCGCAACACCCAATACTTCGAGGGCAAAGTCAAACTCCCCTCGCCCGCCACCGGCGAGGAAGTCCCCGTCGCCTTCCGCACCCCGATCTTCACGCAGTTCAACGGCAGCGAAATCGAAAAAGTCCTCGCCAAGGCCGGCATCACCCCCGCCATCACGCCGAAGTCGGACCTCCTCGCATCCGCCATCGTCAGCTTCCTCCCGATCGTCCTCTTCCTTGTCATCCTCTACTTCTTCTTCCGCTCCCAAATCAAAATGGCCGGCAAGGGCGCCCTCAACTTCGGCAAGTCGAAGGCCCGCATGCTCTCGAAGGACAAAAACCGCATCACCTTCAAGGATGTCGCCGGCGTCGAGGAGGCGAAGGACGAGGTCCAGGAACTCGTCGAATTCCTCAAGGACCCCAAGAAATTCCAAAAACTCGGCGGCCGCAT
>JBMOIA010000197.1:0-3217 GCA_049317565.1 Terrimicrobiaceae bacterium
GGGCGTTGCATGAAGTCTCTGCACCCGGCGGGGATCGAACCCACAACCTACGGCTTCGGAGGCCGTCACTCTATCCAATTGAGCTACGGGTGCGTTGAAGCGAGAATCGACCCCTCCGCAAAAAAATCAAACGCAAATCCCGCTCTGCGGATTGCCGCCAAGTCCGTAACCGCCGACAATCACATGCATGCCACGCCGCGCTGCTGTCATCGTTCTCATCGTCGCCTTGCAGACTTCTTGCGGTTCCGGACATCACAAAAGCGCCGCCATTCTCTCTGAATTCCATTCGGTCGCGCAGGAAATGGCCCTCGACGGATTCCAGTTCGACAAGCCACAGCTCGCCTGGCCATTCGACTCCGGTGCCAAAACCAAATCGGCCTACATTGAAATCCTGGCACAAAACAACCGCCTTTCTCCCGAAGCCGCCAAACGCATCGCGGAAATTTCCATCGCGAATCTCAGCGACTCCGACCCCGGCGAAACCGCTCTCGCCTCCCTCCCCGCCCCCGGAGGTGGTGTCGTTGTCATCCGCAAGGATGGCAGCCTGCAAACTTTCGACGACATCTCCCGATCCACTTCATTCGCACCGCCACCACCCCGCGAACCCGCATGGCTTCCCTGAACACCACCATCCGCGCCCTCCTCGCGGCCGTCCTGCTTTTCCCCGCCTGCGCTGCGAAAAAAGAAAAGCCCGCCGAACCGACACCGCCACCGAAAGAGGAACCCGCCAAGCCCGCCGCCAAATCCCCCTTCGCCGCGCTCTTCGGAATTTTCAAACCGCGCAAAAAAAACAACCCGCCCGCAGCTGAAGCTGTCCAGTGGATCGGCGAAATCCGCATGGTGAATGTTGCGGGAAATTTCGTTCTGATCGAATCCACCTCGCCCGTCGCTCCCGTCCCGGGTGAAAACTATCTCGCCGTCAACCGCGGTGCGGAAACCGCCGCCCTGCGCATGACGACCCTGCGAAACCACCCGTTCCTCATCGCCGACATTCTTTCCGGAAAACCATCACCCGGCGACCGCATTTATCTCCCGAACCCCACCGCCAAACCGCAGTCCACTCCCGAACCCCAAAACCAGACTCTCCGCGAAATCCCCGAGCCAACCGAAACCCTGAACCCCGACCCGCTGCCCACGCCAACGACCGAATTCCTCCCGCAAGTCACAACCCGCCCGCCAAACGCCGAAGCCACCACCGAAGCCCCGCTCCCCCTGCCGGAGTAATTTTATTCTCCCCCCTTCCCGCCTGCCTCTGTAGGACTTCCCCTGACTCATGCCCAAGAATTTCTCACCCCTGCTCGCCGCCATTCTTCTCGCGGCCGCCACACTCCACGCGCAAAACCCCGCACCCACGCCGGAGTTCAAAGACCTTCCCACTCCCCCGCCACTGCCGCAGTTCACCCCGCTTCCTCTGCCCTCCCCGCTCCCCGAAATCACGCCGCTCCCTTTCTCCAACCCGGCTCTCCCAGCTCCTTCGCCGCTGCCCACGCCGCTTCCCGACGGCTCCATGCCATTGCCGGTCCCGCAAATGCCCGCCCCGCCGCCATTGCCGGACGCCCAGCAAATCATGGGCGAAACCCCGCCCCCGCTCCCAGCGCAGCAGGCCGAACCCCTCGCACCAGGCCCGGAAAGCGGCACGCTACAGGAATCCGCCCGCAAGGCCGCAACGAAGGAAATGGCCCGCACCGATTTCTTCAAGGCACTCGACGCCCTCATCGCCAAGCAGCGCAACCCGAAAGTCCCCGACCTCACCATCGGCGACGCCCTCACCACCGCCATCCGCGAGAATCCCGAAATCCTCGCCGCCGTCCAGGAACTCAACTCCACCTCCGGTCGCTTCATCTCCGTCCGCTCCCAGCTCATCCCCCAGGTCTCGCTGAAGTCGAACTACGGCTACACCACCTCGGAATTGCAGGCCATCCAGGACCTCGGCGCCACGGCCAACGACGAAAGTTTCGCCATCAATGTCGAATTCTCCCAGCTCATCTACGATGGCGGCGCCGCCGTCTCGGGCATCCGCGCCACGATCTCCGATGAAGTCGAATCCTACTACCGCCTCCGCGCCGTCATCGACACCATCATCGCCCAGGTCAAAACCAACTTCTTCGAAGTCGTCCTCAACCGCGCCCTCATCATCGCGAACCAGCAGTCCGTGGACCTCCTCGCCGAGCAGCTCAAAGACCAGCAGAACCGCTACGAGGCCGGCACCGTCCCGCGCTTCAATGTCCTCCAAGCCGAAGTCGCCCTCGCCAACGCCAAGCCCCCGCTCATCCAGGCCGAAAACGCCTACCGCGTCTCCATGTATCGCCTCGTCCGACTCCTCGGAATGGACTACCCGCCCGGCTTCCCCTCCGAGGTCCCGTTCAATGTCGTCGGCAAACTGGAATACAAACCCCGCAACATCGATGCCGACAAATCCGTCCGCACCGCCGTCTCGCGCAACCCCGACCTCAAGGCCCAGCGCCAGCTCATCCTCGGCGAGGCCGCCCGCGTGAACCAGCAGGTCGCCGGCTACCTCCCCCAAATCAACGCCAAGGCCACCCAGACGAACCAAAGCGACCTCCTCACCACCAACCTCACCGACATGGTCCAGGGCTGGTTCTTCGGAGTCACCGGCTCCTGGGCCGTCTGGGACGGGCTCCTCACCTACGGCAATGTCAAAACCGCGAAAGCCCGCCTCGAGCAGGCGAAGATCAATTACGATAACGGCGTCCGCCAAACCATCCTCGATGTCCAGCAATCCATCTCCAGCCTCCTCGAGGCGCGCCAGACCGTGGACAGCCAGGAAGCCAGCGTCGTCCAGGGCGTCGAAGCCCTCCGCCTCGCCCAGGAACGCCTCGACGCCGGCGCCGGCACCCAGCTCGATGTCCTCAACCAGCAAACCTCCCTCCTCCAATCACAGACCTTCCTCCTCCAGGCCTATTACAACTACATCCGCGGCCTCGCCGAATACGACCGCGCCCTCTCGCTCGACACCGAATACCAGGACATCTTCGACGACCCGCTCACCAAGCCGCAGGCCAAGCGCTTCAACAAAATCAACAACCCCGACCGCCCGCAGCCCGTCCTCCCGCGCCAGTTCCGCAAAAAGGATCCGCTCAAACCGATCCTCGAACCCGCGCCGTCCCCCACTCCCGCACCCACTCCTTCAAAAAAGAAAAAGACCAACCCGAAAAATCCCTAACCTCGTGAAGGGGGCATGGCCGTCTCGGCCGTG
>JBMOIA010000198.1:0-3209 GCA_049317565.1 Terrimicrobiaceae bacterium
GGGACCCAATCGATCGTTGCGGCGGCATCGGCGCGCGCGGGTTGGTTTTTTTCGCCGAGGAAATACCAACCGGAGGCGGCGGGGATGGCGAGGGCGAGAAGGAGTGCCACGGCGCGGGTGCGGGGTTTGGCGAGGGGTCCGCAGAAGGCGCCGTAGATCCAGCAGGCGAGGGCGAGGGCTAGGAGAAAGGCGCAGAAGCCGATGAGTGCGGGCATGCCGAGCTGGGCGCCGAGGATGGAGAGGATCCAGACGAGCGTGGCGAGGAGGGGGAATGCCATGGCTTGCTTGAGGCGTTCCATCCACGCGCCGGGGCGGGGGAGGAGGCGCATCCACGCGGGTTGCGCGGCGAGGAGGATGTAGGGGAGGCCCATGCCGAGAGCGACGGCGGCGAACATCGCGAGGATGGTGGCGGCGTTTTGGCCAAAGGCGAATCCGAGCGCGGTGCCGAGGAACGGCGCGGTGCATGGGGTGGCGAGGAGTGTGGCGAAGACGCCTTGGAAAAACGGGCCGGAGAGGCCGGGTGAGCCGCTGGTGGAATCGAGTGCGGCGGCGGCGCGGCCGGGGAGGGTGAATTCAAAGACGCCGGCGAGGTTGAGGGCGAACACGAAAACGATCGAGCCGATGGCAATGTTGAACCAGGGGTTTTGGAACTGGAACGCCCAGGTGGCCTCGGTGCCGGCGGATTTGAGCGCGATGATGACGGCGGCGAGGCCGAGGAACCACGCGAAGATGCCTGCGACGAAGGCGAGGCCGTGCGCGAGAATGGCGTTGCGGGATTCTCCAGCCTGGCGGATGAAGCCGAAAATTTTCAGCGAGATGACCGGGAGGACGCAGGGCATGAGGTTGAGGATGGCGCCGCCGAGCAGGCCGTAGAGGAGGGCGAGCCAGAGGGACATGGCGGGCGCCGCAGCCTTTGCCGGTGAGCCTGCAGGGGCGTCCTCGGAAATTATCCAAGCGCGGCGGGCGGGGCCTTCGCCCGAGGCGATGACGGCGCGCAGCGGTGCGGGGGCGGCGATGCGGAAGGTGGATGGCGGGAAGAACTGTGGGTGGCCGGTGGATTGATTTGGTGCGGGGAGGGGGAAGAAGGCAAAGGGTTGCTGGGCCTCGGCCGTGATGGTGGCGGTGTCGCCCGAGCGTGACCATGTGACGGCGAATGGCGGGGGCGCGGTGGAGGGGATTTGCGAACGGAATGATTCGAAGAGGGCGGCATTGGCGGGCGTGGATTCGGCGGCGACGGGGAGGGAGAGTTCGGTGGCGGCATCGCCGGGGATGCAGATTTCCTTGCAGACGAGCCAGGAGGTTTTCGCGCGGAGGGTAACGGTTTTTTCAGGAATGGAAGCCGGTGGCGTGATTCGTGCGGTGAGGAGGACGGAGCCGCTGTAGCCGTAGGTTTGGATGTCGCCGGGCTCGAGCTTGGCCTCCGGTGCGGGCCATTCGAGAGGACCGGCTTCGAAGCCGGGCGGGAGTTGCCATTCGACTTGTGTGGGGAGGCCGGCGTCGCCGCTGTATTCCCAATAGGTGTGCCAGCTCGGTGCCATTTCAAGGAGGATGCCGGCGTGGAAAGGTTGGCCGGGGACGATGGCTGATGTGTCGGCGAGGAGTGTGGCGCGGACGAGGTCGACGCCTTCGTAAACCTGCGCGCGCGCCGGCAGGGCCAGGAGGAGGGCGGCGAGGGCGATGAGGAATGAGTGCATGCGTTTTTCGATGGTGGAGACGCGAATCACCGCACCGGGCGCGAGTCGATGGTGCCGTCGTGGAATTTTGTTTTGATCAAATCGGCGGCTGAGGCTTCGCCGGCGCTTCGGAGAATGCGGCCAGAGGCGTCTGTGGTGATGGTGTAGCCGCGGGCGAGGGCGGCGTTGGGATTCAAGGCGCCGAGCAGGGCCTCTTGGCGCGAGAGCGTGGTGGTGGCGTCACGGAGGGATTTTTCCGTAAGGCGTTCCATGGATTGGCGGCGTTGGTCGAGTTCGCGCTGCCGCCTGGCGATTTCCATGCGGGGATCGAGGTGCTGGAGCCTGCGGAGGGATTCGCCCAGAGCGATGCGGAGGGATTGGGTGGCGGAGTCGGTTGCTGACGCAAGGTCGCCGAGGTGGCGGTCGAGGGTTTGGCGGGCTTCGCGCAGGCGGCGCTCGGGCTCCAGGAAGAGGGCGGTTCGCGGGAGTGACGCGAGTGCATTGCGGTGGCGGTCGAGTTCGGCACGCACCGGGCGCTGGAGGCGGGCTGCGAGGTGGGCCAGGCGGTCGAGAATTTCAGTGGAGTCTGCCGAGAGGATTTCGGCTGCAGCGCTGGGCGTTGGGGCGCGCAAATCGGCGGCGAAGTCGCAAATCGTGAAATCGATTTCGTGTCCGACAGCGCTGACCACTGGAATCGGGCAGGCGGCCACGGCGCGGGCGACCGCTTCCTCGTTGAATTCCCAGAGGTCCTCAATGCTCCCGCCGCCGCGTGTGACCACGATGACATCAGGCCGGGGCAGGCTGTTCTGCGCGCTGCCAAGGAAGGTGATGGCCTCGGCGATTTCGGCGGCAGCGCCTTTTCCCTGCACGCGGACGGGATGGATCAACACCTCGATGCCGCGTTGGCGTCGGTGCAGGACATTGAGGAAATCGCGGATGGCGGCGCCGGCGGGCGAGGTGACGACAGCGATGCGGCGGGGAAAACGCGGGAGCGGGCGCTTGCGGGCTGGGTCGAAAAGGCCCTCTGCCTCGAGGCGGCGCTTGAGCTCCTCGAATTTTGCCTGGAGGGCGCCGTGTCCGCGGGCGCGGATTTGGCGGACGATGAGCTGGTAGTTGCCGCGTGCTTCGTAAACCGTGATGTCGCCGAAAAGCTGGACCTGGGCACCATCGGCCGGGGCGTTTCCTCCAGCGAGGCGGCCTGCCTGGCCAGCGAACAGCACGCAGGCGAGTTGGGACGAGGCATCCTTAAGCGTGAAATACATGTGGCCCGAGGGTTGGCGGCGGAGATTGGAGATTTCCCCCTCGACCCAGACCTCACCGACGCCGTCTTCGAGCAGTTCACGGATGCGGCGCGTGAGGGCGCCGACACTGAGCACAGCAGGCTCCTGCCCGCCTTTCGAAGCGGTTGGCGCGGCGCGGAGGTCGAAGTCGAGTTGCATGCTGGCGAATGGTGCCCGGGAGGGGACTCGAACCCCTATGGATCGCTCCACCAGATCCTAAGTCTGGCGCGTCTGCCAATTCCGCCACCCGGGCTTA
>JBMOIA010000199.1:0-3201 GCA_049317565.1 Terrimicrobiaceae bacterium
GTGCAATTTTTTTCGCCTCTTCCGGCTTTTTGGACATATTAGCAGGAAGTTGGGTGTTTATGCACATGGTCTAACTTTTGGCCTACCCCCTGAGTCCAAAAATTAGAATATCGCTAAACACTTCACATTAAGTTGCGCCCGTAGCTCAGTGGATAGAGCACCGGTCTTCTAAACCGATGGTCGCTGGTTCGATTCCAGCCGGGCGCGCCACCGATTCCTCAACGCACTCCGAGGATCCATCCCTCGAACGCGGCGGTTTGTTTTTCTTTCGCGGAAAAATCCGGGTGCAGCATTTTTTCGAGGTCGCCGGATTGGTCGGCGCGGTGGAGTTCGCTCGCGATGGTGAGGGCGTCGAAGGCGTCGGGCGAGGTGCCGGGGGGTGGAGGAGATTTTCGCCAAAGGCTCGGATAAACTTCAGCGATGGCGTGGCGGCCGGGCGGGATGTCGAATCCGTCGAACGGCCAGAAGTGGATGCGGTCGCCGAGTTCGCGGCGGAGGAAGGTGAGCCAGGGGATGCCGGCATGGGTGGATTTGGCGACCGAGCCCGGGACATCAAAGTGGAAAACCGATTTGGCGCCGCAGCGGAGTTCGGCAAGGCGGCGCCAGCGGGCCCTTCCAGTGCGGTTCGCGGGGAGTTTGCGAAAATCCTCCACGCGGGAGCCGTGGCGGTCGGTGGGCCAGCGCTTGGAAAAATCGGCCAGGAATGCGGGCCAGTTTTTTTCAACACCCGTGGCGTCGAACCACGCGGCGGGGAAGGAAAACGCATGGTCGATGCCGAGAATGGCAGGGGATTTTTCACGCAGAGTTTCGAGAATCCATTCGGCGGCGGTGCGGCGGCTCCAATGGCCGGATGTTTCAACAGGTCCACAACGCCTGCCTCGGGCTTCGGCGATGCGGATGCCGGGCAGCGGGGTTTCCGGCGTGGCGGCGCCCGAGTAGTCGATGCCGATGTGCCGTTCAAAGCGCGGCATGGGGCGCGCGGGGGTCAGGTATATTTGACGACCTCTTCGATGGTGGTGAGGCCGTCGTAAATCGAGCGGAGGCCGTCCTCGCGCAGCGTGGTCATTCCAAGCTCGATCGCTTTTTGGCGGATGAGGACGCCGGGTGCGCGGTCGTTGATCATTTCGCGAATGGGGTCGGAGATTTTCAGGAGTTCGTAAATGCCCTTGCGGCCTTTGTAGCCGGTGTAGTTGCACTGCTCGCAACCCTTGCCGTAGTGGAATGTCTTGTCGCCGATGTCGTGAACGCTGAGGCCGAGCGAGGCGAGGACTTGTTCGGACGGCTCGTAGGCGGTGCGGCAATTCGTGCAGATTTTCCGGATGAGGCGCTGGGCGAGCACGCACTCGAGCGATGCGGAAATGAGAAACGGCTCGATGCCCATGTCCACGAGGCGCGTCACGGCGCCGGTGGAATCGTTCGTGTGGAGCGTGGTGAAAACCAGGTGGCCGGTGAGCGAGGCCTGGATGGCGATCTGGGCGGTTTCCGCATCGCGCGTTTCACCGACGAGGATGCGGTCGGGGTCCTGGCGGAGGAAGGCGCGGAGGACACGCGAGAAGCTGAGGCCGATGGAGTCGTTGATCGGAACCTGGATGATGCCGTCGATCTCGTATTCCACGGGGTCCTCGGCGGTGAGGAGTTTCGAATCCACCGTGTTGATCTTGCGCAGGCAGGAATAGAGCGTGGTGGTTTTTCCCGAACCGGTGGGACCGGTGACGATGAAAATGCCGTTCGGCTTTTCGATCACCTGCAGGATGTAGTCCATGATCTCCTGCGGCATGCCGAGGGTTTCGAGTTCGAGGTTCACGCTCGAACGGTCGAGCACGCGGAGCACGACACTTTCGCCGAAGGCGGTGGGGAGCGTGGAGACACGGAGGTCCACTTGGCGGCCGTTGATGACGCGCTGGATGCGGCCGTCCTGCGGCAGGCGGCGTTCGGCGATGTTGAGGTTCGACATCACCTTCACGCGCGAGATGACCGGCAGCGAGAGGCGGACCGGCGGTGGATCGAGCTCGTAAAGCGCGCCGTCCACGCGGTAGCGGATTTTGAATTCGTTTTCGAACGGCTCGAAATGGATGTCGCTCGCCCGCGCCGCGATCGCCTTGTCGAGGATGGCGTCCACATATTTGACGACGGGGGCGGAGTTGGCCTCGGCCTGGACGGCTTGTTGGTTGAACTGGTCGCCGGAGTCCTCGACCAGCAGGTCGCCGCCGAGTTGGGAGAGGATTTCGTTGATGCTGGAATCCTCGGAGCCGTAGTGCGCGCGGATGAGTTCGGCCACACGCGAGGGCAGTCCCACGATTTGGATGATCTCGCGGCCGAGTGCGAAGCGGAGGTCCTCGAGGACCGGTGTGTTCAGGGGATCCGCAAGGGCGACGAAAATGGTATTGCCGGAGGCGGCGACGGGCAGTGCGCCGTGGAGGCGGGCGAGACCCGAGGGGATGAGCGCGAGCGTGGAGGAATCGGGCTCGAATGCGGAGAGGTCCTGCGCCTCGACGCCGAGGGATTCGGCAAGCCCGTGCAGGAAGTGCGCCTCGTCCACCAAGCCGCTTTCGAGCAGGGCGGATTCGATGGATTTGGCGCCGCCATCCGTGAGAGCGGCAATTTCCTTGGCCTGCGCCTTGGTGAGCAACCCGCGCTCGATGAAAATTTCCAATGTCTGGGCGGCGTCCATGGTCAGTCGAGGTCCGTCATTGTGGTGCTGATGACCTCTTCGGCGGTGGTGAGGCCGGCGAGAACCTTGCGGACGCCGTCCTCGCGGAGCGTGCGCATGCCGAGTTCGCGGGCGCGCTGGCGGAGCGCGATGGTGGAGGCGTTGTTGTTGACCATGTTCCTGACCTCGTCATCCACGAGGAAGATTTCAAAGATACCCATGCGGCCGCGGTAGCCCTTGCCACGGCAGCTTTCGCAACCGACGGGCCGCATGACGCTCGCTTGGCGGAGTTGGCCGGCATCGATCTGCAGGGCGCCGAGTTCGTATTCGGAGAGTTCGGCGGGGAGTTTGCAATTCGGGCAAAGGCGGCGGACGAGCCGCTGGGCGACAACCGCACGGACCGAACTGGAAACAAGGAACGGCTTCACGCCGATGTCCACGAGGCGCGCGATCGCACTCGGGGCGTCGTTTGTGTGGAGCGTGGAGAGAACGAGGTGGCCGGTGAGCGAGGCGTTGACCGCGATGCTGGCGGTTTCGTAATCGCGGATTTC
>JBMOIA010000200.1:0-3198 GCA_049317565.1 Terrimicrobiaceae bacterium
GGTGGCTGCCCCGCATGGACTCGAACCATGAATAACGGCTCCAAAGGCCGCTGTGTTACCATTACACCACAGGGCAATCGCGACCTTTGATATTGCCGCGGACGCGCGCCGGGCGCAATTGTTTTCCATGAACAACAAAATCCGCAACCGACTGCTGGCACTTTTCTGCCTGCTCGTTTTCCTCGGGCTCGGGGCGTTGTTCTATGTGAACTGGGTCGTGCAGCGGCCGTTCGCGGTCATCCTCTTTCTCGCGGACAACCTCACGCCGTCCGTGCTCACGCCGGCGCGCAACTACCAGGGCGGCGCGGACCACCGGTTGGCCCTCGAAAAATTCCCGCACATGGCGCTGCTCACCACACACGCGAACGATTTTGCCGTTTCCGATGGCGCCTCGGCAGCGACCTCGATCGCCACTGGAAAAAAAGGCAACAACGGTGCTGTGGGCGTTCCCGCAGCGAAAGGCATGTCGCCGACCTTGCTGAACCTCGCGCGCGAGCGGGGACGCTCGATCGGCATTGTTTCCAGCGCCTCGGTCACGGATGCCACTCCGGCGGCATTCTATGCAGGAACACCCGACGCGCTCGATCATGCAGCCATCGCAGTGCAGCTCGCCGAGTCGGGAACGATCGATGTCATCCTCGGCGGTGGCGGGTCCGACATGTTGCCACGCGAGAAGGGAGGGTTGCGCTCGGACGGCCGGGACCTCATCGGCGAAATGTCCGGCCGCGGCTACGACACCGTGCGCAATGAATCGGAGCTGGAGGCCCTGCCCTCCTGGCGCAGCCCGCGCACGCTGGGAATTTTTTCCATGGGGAACCTGAACTTCGCCGATGAATTCGACTCCAGCGCCGGCCAGCCCACGCTCGCCGCGATGGTGCGCAATGCCATTCGCCTGCTCCAATACAATCCCCGCGGGTATTTCCTCGTCGTGGATGCCGGGCTCGCCGCCAGGTCGGGTTCGCAAAACGAGGGCGAGCGGACCCTCCGCGAAATCCTCTCGCTCGACGAGGCCGTGGCCGAAGCCGTCAGATATGCCGGTAAAAACTCGCTCATCATCGTGGCGGGCAAGCGCAATGTCGGCGGCCTGCGGCTCAATGGATTTCCGTTCCGCAACGACAAGGGTGCGGGATTGCTCGGCATCAACGCGCAGGGCGTGCCTTCGATCACCTGGTCCACCGGACCTGAATCCGGCACACGCATGGCGCCGGAGGGACCCGTTTCCACCGAACCCGCCGCCAGCAAGCGCGCCGCGGGCATCGGCGTGGCCGAGGATGCGGTGGCGGTCGGCAGCGGCCCGGGCGCCGAGGCCCTGAGCGGCTTCAAGGACAACACCGACATTTTCAAGGTCGTCGAAAAAAATCTCTGACCTCGCGGTCGGTGCGGGTTTTTTCGGCTTGGACTGGCTGGATCGGCCTGCAAGCCTCGGCTGATGAAAGTTGCACAGGAATTCCGGGAATTCATCGCCCGCGGGAATGTGGTGGACCTCGCTGTCGGCGTCATTATCGGCGCGGCCTTCGGCAAAATCGTCAACACACTCGTCGCCGATGTCATCATGCCGCCGATCGGTGCGTTGATGAAGGGAGTGAATTTCAGCGGGCTGTTTTTCAGCCTGGATGGAAAAACCTACGAAACGCTGGCGAAGGCCAAGGAAGCCGGCGCCCCGGTCATCGGCTACGGGCTTTTCATCAATACCGTGATCGAATTCGTGATCGTCGCCGCCTGCGTGTTCGCGCTGGTCAAGGTGGTGAACCAAATCAAGCGCGCCCCGGCCCCTGCCGCAGCCCCCGCCCCGCCCACACGCAGCGAGGTCCTGCTCGAGGAAATCCGCGACGCCTTGAAAAAATAGCGCCGCCTGCGCCACACACAGAAAGGATTGACGGCGCTATCCGCCTGCCTCAGCTTTGCGCCCCTTTCTTCGGATTCATCCATGCGTCATACCATTTCGATCCTCGTCGAAAACAAATTCGGCGTCCTGACCCGCGTGGCGGGCATGTTCAGCGGCCGCGGCTTCAACATCGACTCGCTCAATGTCGGCCCCACACTCGACCCCTCCGCCTCCCGCATGACCATTGTGGTCCGCGGCGACGACAAGGTCCTCGAGCAGGTCACCAAGCAACTCGAAAAACTCGTCGATGTGATCGATGTCCAGGATTTCCGCGATGAGGAATATGTGGATCGCGAACTCGTCCTGCTCCGCGTGAAGGCGGATTCGAAGACCCGCGCCGAGGTCATGCAAATCTGCGACATCTTCCGCGCGAAAATCATCGATGTGCAGCAGGAGAAACTCGCCATCGAAGTCACCGGCACCGAAAGCAAGATCGGGAAATTCCTCAGCCTGATGGAAAATTTCGGCATCAGCGACCTCACCCGCACCGGCAAGGTCGCCCTCGCCCGCACGAACTGAATTTTTTTCAAAAACCCAAACCAAAATGCCCGCGAAAATATACACCGACAAAGACGCCGACCTCAAAGCCCTCAAGGGAAAAACCCTCGCCGTTCTCGGCTTCGGATCCCAAGGCCACGCCCACGCCCTCAACCTCAAAGAGAGCGGTTGCAAGGTGATCATCGGCCTCTATCCGAAATCGAAAAGCCGCGCCGTCGCGCAGAAGCACGGATTCGAAGTGGTGGATACCGCCGAGGCCGTCCGCCGCGCCGATGTCATCATGGTGGGCATCCCGGATACCAAGCAGCCCGCAGCCTACAAAAAAGACATCGCCCCGAACCTCAAGCCGGGCAAAACCCTCCTCTTCACCCACGGCTTCAGCATCCATTTCAAGACGATCGTCCCGCCGAAGAATGTCAATGTCATCATGGTCGCGCCGAAAGGCCCCGGCCACATCGTCCGCCGCCAATACACCGAGGGCAAGGGCGTCCCGACCCTCATCGCCATCCACCAAAACCCCGGCAAGGACGCGAAAAAACTCGCCCTCGCCTGGGCCAAGGGCATCGGCGGCACGCGCGGCGGCGTGATTGAAACCAGCTTCAAGGAGGAGACCGAGACAGACCTCTTCGGCGAGCAGACCGTCCTCTGCGGCGGCGCTTCCGCGCTCGTCCAGGCGGGCTTCGAGACCCTGATCGAGGCGGGCTACGCCCCCGAGATGGCCTACTTCGAGTGCCTGCACGAACTCAAACTCATCGTCGATCTCATGAACGAATCCGGCATCGCCGGCATGCGCTTCTCGATCAGCGAAACCGCGA
>JBMOIA010000201.1:0-3189 GCA_049317565.1 Terrimicrobiaceae bacterium
AAAACCACGCTCGCCAAGGCCAAGGCCGTCCGCCCGCTCGCGGAAAAGATGGTCACCCTCGGCAAGCGCGGCGACCTGCATGCGCGCCGCACCGCGGCCGGATACCTCGGCCAGAAGGATGCCGTGAAAAAACTCTTCGCGGAAATCGCCCCGCGTGCCGCATCGCGCAAGGGCGGATACACCCGCATCGTTAAGCTGGGCCGCCGCCAGAGCGACTCCGCACCCATGGCGTTCATCGAGTGGGTTGACACCGTCGAAGCGGCTCCCATCGAGGAGAGCGCCGTCGAAACCCCGGCCAAGGCCGAGAAGGCACCCAAAGCCGAGAAGGCGCCCGAGGCTGAAAAGCCTGCCAAGGCCGCTAAAGCCGAAAAGCCCGCCAAAGCCAGCGCCAAGAAGAAAAAGGAATAACCAACCGCACCCCGGGCGGCACACGCGCCCGGCATGGAAGATTTCTCCCGAGAAATCCCCTCGCGGACCGGGCGGGACCTGTGACACGGTCCCGCCCGTTTCCCTTATATGAGCCTCGCGGAAGACTACGCGCAAACGATCGTCCCCACCTACGGCCGCTTCGACCTCGATCTCGAAAGCGGGTCGGGCTGCCGCGTGCGCGATTTCTCGGGGCGCGAATACCTCGACTTCGGCGCGGGCATCGCGGTCTGTTCCCTTGGGCACTCGCACCCGGCCGTGGCCGCGGCGGCTTCGGAACAGGCGCTGCGGCTCGTTCATTGTTCGAACCTCTACCGCACGGCGCCCGCTGCCGCGCTTGCCCGCCGGATCGTGGACATCACCGGACCCGGGAAGGTGTTTTTCTGCAACAGCGGCGCGGAAGCGAACGAAGGCCTGATCAAGCTCGCCCGCCGTTTCGGAAGCGCCACCGGGCGGCACCGCATCATCACATTCAACGGATCCTTCCACGGCCGCACGATGGCGTGCATTTCCGCCACCGGGCAGGACAAGGTGAAAAAGGATTTCGGCCCGCTGCTCGACGGATTCACCCATGTCCCGTTCGGAGATATCGCAGCGGTCCGCGCCGCGCTGGATGATAAAACCGTGGCGATCCTCGTGGAGCCTGTCCAAGGCGAGGGCGGCATCCATCCGGCGAGCGCGGAATTCCTGCGGGAATTGCGCGCACTCTGCGATTCGCGCTCGATGCTGCTGCTGTTCGACGAGGTCCAATGCGGCCTCGGGCGCACCGGCGATTGGTGCGGTTGGCACACGCTCGGCGCCGCCGATGTGCGGCCGGACGGGGTTTCTTGGGCGAAGGGGATTGCGAACGGTTTTCCGCTCGGCGCGTTTTGGGCATCCTCCGCGGCGAGGGATGAACGCGGACCGCTCTGTGACCTTCTCGGCCCCGGCAGCCACGGGACGACCTACGGCGGCAATCCGGTTTGTTGTGCCGCAGCGTTGAAAGTCCTGGAAACGATCGAGCGCGAGGAGTTGCTGGAAAATTCCAAACAAATGGGTGGCAGGCTCGCGGCAGGGCTTCGGTCCGCGGCGTCGCCGTTGATTACCGAAATCCGCGCCGTTGGATTGATGGTGGGCGTCCAGCTCGCGGAAAATTTTCCCAAAGGCGACAAGCCGCCCGCCCTGCAGGTTGTCGCCGCCTGCATGCGCTCCGGGCTCCTCCTCATCCCCGCAGGGGATTCCACGGTCCGCTTCCTGCCCCCGTTGAACGCCACTGCGGCAGAAATCGACGAGGGTGTTGGTATTTTCACCCGCGTTCTGAAGTCCTTCGAAAACCCGCCCAAGACATGAAAAACCTGCTTTCTATGGAATCTCTCACGGCCGCCGAGATCCGCGAGATTGTCGCCGAGTCGGCCATAATGAAATCCACTCGCGGTCGCCATGCGGAACACCCGCTGCGCCACCAATGCTGGGCGTTGATTTTTTCCAAGTCCTCCACGCGCACGCGCGTTTCGTTCGAGGTCGGCATCCGCGAACTGGGCGGGGACCCGATTTTCCTCGCGGCGGCGGACATTCAGCTCGGCCGCGGCGAGCCGATCAAGGACACCGCCCGCGTGATGGGGCGCATGCTCCACGGCGCCGTCATCCGCACATTCGCCCAGCAGGATGTGGAGGATTTTGCATCGTTCAGCGGCATTCCGACCATCAATGCGCTCACCGACGCCGAGCACCCCTGCCAAATCCTGGCTGACCTTTTCACAATCGCGGAACTGCGCGGATCCTTCGACGGCCTGCGCGTGGCGTTCATAGGCGACGGCGATTGCAATGTCGCCCGCTCGTGGATTTGGGCGGCGGCGCGATGTGGGTTCGAACTCGCGATCGCCTCGCCGGAAAAATTCCAACCCCCGCGTGCGCTGGTGGACCAGGCCGGCGGCGCCGTTTCCGTCACCACGGATCCCGCCGAAGCCGCAGCCCGAGCCGATGTCCTCTACACCGATGTCTGGGTCAGCATGGGAAAGGAGGACGAAGCCACCTACCGCGCCGCGCAATTCCAGGGATACCAGATCAACGCCGAGATCCTGGCCGCATCCCCGCGCGCCCTGGTCATGCATTGCCTGCCCGCCTACCGCGGCAAGGAAATCGATGAGGCCACCTTCGAGGCGCATGCCGAAACGATTTTTCGGCAGGCGGAAAACCGGTTGCATGCCCAAAAAGCCGTTCTCGCCCGACTCGCAGGCAAGCCCGCCCGGGCGTGAGGAATTGACATCGCCCGCGGCTTTGTAGAGTTTCCGGTCCAGTTCCTCATCGCCAAATGTCCGAACCCAAAAAAGAAACCGTCCGCGTCGCACTTCCCGCCCGCCGCGAAACTCCCCCCGGAGTTGCTGCCCCGGGCGCAGCCGGAATGATCAACCTCGGAGCCAAGCCGGCGATTCCCAAGCCCCTCAACATCCCTCCACCGCCCTCGGTCAAACCGGTCGTTCCTCCGTCAACGCCGCCGGCTTCAGGCCTTTCGATTCCCAAGCCTGCCTCGGTCACGCCATTGATTCCGAAACCGGCCGCCGCCACACCGCTCAGCCCGCCAACGCCTGTGGTTCCTCTTTCCAAGCCGCTTGACGCCGTGCCTGCGGCACCGAAGCCCTCGGTTCCAAGCATCAAGCCCCCATCCGCACCTGCCATCGGGGTCAAACCCGTGCCCGCACCGGTTGCCATCAAACCGCCCTCGGCCCCGGGCATCGCTCCTGCGGCCATCAAACCGCCTTCGGCCCCCGCGGTCGCTCCGGTTGC